>JAJTDF010000051.1 GCA_021294835.1 Planctomycetaceae bacterium | reverse complement strand
CCGGCTGCCCCCGCTTCTCCGACGGCAGCCCCAACCACCCCCGCACCCACTCCGCCGCCGCCAAGTTTCGTCCCCGGCACACCGGTGCGGCCGAAGTGACCGGCCGCCCCTCGGCCAGTGCCCACTCTCGGGCACGCGTCGCCCTGGCCATGCGTCCGCGCAGAAAACCGCCCCAAGCCAGGAGCGGAGTTCGTGAACTTCGCCGCACCGACTTCGGGGCGCACATGGTCGCACAATCCTGCTCGTTCTGGCGAACACCGGCTCAAGCCGGCGGTCGCCCCGGCGATCAGCGGGCCGCAGTCACGGGCGCTGCACCGCTCGGGCCCGTACCAGAGGCAGCCGGCGTGGCACGCGGGCGAATCGGCAACTGCGCCTCGGCCCACTTGTCGCGGTTGCGCTTCTCCGGCCCGTTGTAGTAGAACGCACGGGCATCGCCCGCCGCCTCCCACTGCGGGTTGTCGGCCAGCCATTTCTCCAGCGCCGCGACGCCGTCGCGGATCCGGCCCACGCGGTAGAAGCCCTGCAGGCCGATCGCCAGCACCGTCACCGGCTGGGTGTCCAGCACCTTCACCCGCTCGTCCCGCTCGTCGGCGCCCACGTCGCCCAGCTCCGGCGTGCGGTACAGGAAGGCCATCGTCCAGCCGTCGGGGTTGTCGCCCGAGTTGCTCATGCCCGTGTAGTCCATCTCCACCGGCGAGGTCATGGCGATCTCGCGACGCTTGATGTGGTTGAACAGCGGGAAGAACCCCACGTTCATGCCCAGATCCGGCGTCACCGATCCCGAGATCTGCGCCCGCCGCACCGACGGATAGGTCTTCATGTCGATCGCACCCGGGGGCGTCGGCGCCGGATAGCCGGCGGGCAGCGGCGTGGTGATCGACGCCGAGCCGAAGAAGTAGTTGTCCCCCTCCTGCCGAATGGCGGCAGAGGCGTCGCCTCCCACGCGAACAGTGGTCCCCGGAGCCGGCACAGCCGGAAGCGCCGCAGCCGCCGGAGCAGCCGGGCGGGCGGGCTCGGCCGCAGCAACGGCCGGCGCCGGTACGGCCGTCTGGGCCGTCGCCTGGGTTGCCGCTGACGCGGTCTGCTCGCCGGACTTGTTCGCTCGGGCCTGCTCAGAGGCGGATCCGGCGCAGCCCCCGGCGAGCACCACGGGAAGCAAAAGAACACAGAAAGGTCGGGTTTGCAAGCGAACGTCCTTGTGTGGGTCGCTCCGGACCGAAGCCCGAAGCGGGGAGAACAGAGGTGGAATCGCGGCCCATGGCGTTGACCGTGGGCCGCGGCAAGTGTCTTGTGGCCAGGAAGGCTCAGCCCTTGCCCGGGGTGGCGGGCTTGGCGTCCTTGGGCTTGTCCTTGGACTTGGACTTGTCATCGGACTCCGGAGCCTTCTCCTTCTTGTCGTTGTTGTCCTTGGGCTTCTCGCCGCCGGCCTTGGCGAGATGGTCCTCGATGATCTTGTTCATCTTGTCCTTCTCGGCGGGGTTGAAGCCGACGGCGGTGTGGATGATCTTGCCGTCGGTGCCGACGATGAAGAACGCCGGGATGCCCGTCACGCCGTACTGCTTGGCGACGTCGTCGCCCTTGAGCAGCAGCCCGTAGGTGAACTTCTTATCAGCCATGAACTTCACCGGATCAGGCCCGTTGGCCCGCTCCCACGTGTTCACGCCGAACACCTTCACCGGTTGCCCGCTGAACCGCTCGTGCATGGCCTGAACGCTGGGCATCGCCTTGATGCACGGCCCGCACCATGTGGCCCAGAAGTCCATCACCACCACGTTGCCGCGAAGTTCCGACAACTTAACTGTCTTTCCGTCGCGGTCCGGCAGCGACCAGTCCGGGGCCATGTCGCCCACCTTCGGCCCCTTGCGCTCGGCACGTTCCTTCTTCTGAGGCCGCGCCGCCTCCGGCTTCTTCTCGCCCGGACGCGACGGATCCTGAGCCGCCGCCGTCATCGACACAGCGGGGAGGGCCAGCGTGAGGGCCGAACCAAGCACCGTGATCCAACGCGTGTTCATCAAATCGCTCCTGAGACCGGCGTACGTGCGGCAGCGGCGGAGAACATTCCACGCCGCCTGCTTCGGAGGCATATCGCCGGACGGATTCTTGGGTTCGGTCCGACCGCCGGACGCCCTGCAACCAGATTACCCCAACACAACAGGTTCGGACTGTGTTTGGCTTGTCACCATCGGTCCCGCTTGCGGATCCACGAACACATTGATCTCCGAGCGAATCCCGAAGTGCTCCTCCGGCAGGTACACCCCAGGCTCAATCGTGAAGCCCGTTCCGGGAAGCATCAACCGCGTGTCGCGCGTTTCCAGGTTATCCAGATTCATGCCCAGCCCGTGCACCAGCGGACCAGGGCTCAGGCTGTGCCCGGTCCGGTGCCGCAGGCCATGGCCCAGCCCAGCCCGCTCGATCACCGACCTCGCCGCGTCGTCCAGTTCCCAGCCCCGCACCGGCCGCCGCTCCCGCCACCTCTGCTGCGCCAGATGCAGTGCCGCATCCCGCGCCGCCGCCACCACCGCGAACACCTCGGCATGCCGGGCCTTCGGGCGGGGCGAGCAGCACGCCACCCACGTGATATCCGAGAAGATGTGCTGCTCGCCGGGCACCCGTGCCCACAGATCCAGCAGCACCCAGTCGCCCGGCCGGATGGGCTGCGGACGCGACGCCAGCGGCTCGTAGTGCGGATCGGCCGCATGACCGTTCACCGCCACCACCGGCCCATCGGGCGACTGCAAGCCCGCCGAAGCAAACTCCGCCCGCACCAGATCGGCCACCTCGTGCTCGGCGATCGCCCGCCCCTCGCGGTGCGCCTTGGCGATCGCCGCGAACGCCCGGTCCTTGATCCCGTTGACCAGTTCGCTCGCCCGCCGATGCTCCGCCACCGCCTCGGGCGACCAGGCCGCCACCGTCGCCTGCGCCAGGTCCGCCGACGACACCACATCCGCCCCGCACGAACGCACCAGTTCCACTGTGCCCGCGTCCACCACGCCGTTCACCGGCAACGCGGCCCCCGGCGAGTACTCCATCGCCACCCGCCCGCCCGGCGGGAGCGTCTCCTTCAGCCAGGCGTGCCACTGGGGCCAGCTCAAGAACCGCGAGACCCGCACCGCCGGATACCGCTCCGGCGGAAACTGCCCGGAGTCAATCTCGTGCACCAGCAGATGGGGCGTACCCGTCCGCGGGATGTACATCGCCACCCGCCGCGTGGTCCATCGCTTCGCCCCCGCCTCCGGCGGCAGCAGCCGCGTCAGCAGGGCGTTGCTGCCCCGAAAGTCGTAGATCAGCCAGCCATCCAGAGCGACATCCGGACGGGACATATACATCTGCGCGGCGGCAAGGTGCTGCATCGCCGTTTGTAGGCGCAACCTCGCCTGGAAGCGAACATCCGCAGCAGTAGGCTGCTGGAGAATGCCCCCACCGGCCACTCACCGGCTGGCGGTGGTCTTGCCGCCGCGGGCCCGGATCAACTCTTCCTTGTCCTCCGGTTCATCGGCCAGAGTGCCGAAATGCCGAATGGCCGACGCGTCCGCCGGACGACCGCCCGAGGCCGGATCGGCAAAGACGCCGTCGAACCTCGCAAGGGGCGCGGTGAACGCCGTCTTGCCGGCAAACGGCGAGAAATCAAATCCGACGCCATTGATGATGGCGTCGGCCGTGCTCGGATAAGCGCCTTCCAGGATGTTGTTGATCGTGCCCGGCAAGGTCAGCGTCGAGCGCGAGCCCACGTTGACGGTGGAGGTCGACGCCGGGCCGGGCCCGGACGCGTTTGTCACCGAGAATGACGTGACATTGATGTTCGCCGGCCCGCCAAAGACCAGATCCACTCCGGCGTCACGAACGGTGCGGCTCTCATCCACCCGCACCACACCGGCATTCCGCCGAATCACCTGCATCGATGGGCCGCTGATGGTCGTGTTGCCGCCCACCGACAGATCGCCAATGCGGATGGCCGCCTGACCGGCCGGCAGGCTCAGCCCGTCGGCCACCAGATTCAGCGACCCGCCCACGGTGAACTTCTCACGCCGGCCGGCCGCGAACTGGTTGGCCACACGGATGGCCACGCCCGAGGGCGAACCGGCCAGAATCGTCGCCACCAGGGGCACGTTGAGCCGCGTGCTGTCCGCGTTGATCCGGAGGTTCGCCAGCCGCGAGCCGGCGGCACCGATCGACGTACCGCCGAACCGCACCACCGGGATCACGGTGCTCGAACCGAGAATCTCAGCCCCGTTGGGCGTGTTGATCGTCAGCGAACGGGCGTTGTCCGCTCCGCCCGCAGTGATGTTGCCCGCGAACAGAACGCTGCCGCGGGTGGAGTTCACGAACGACGCGGCCGGACCGGTGTACCGCGAGGAGACCGTCACATCGGCGGCGTTCAGGGCGACCGGAGCATTGAAGGCGATGTCGCCGCGATTGGAGGTGACGTTTCCGCCAAGGTTGATCACCGATCCGGCGAAGGTGATGCTGCCCGGGTTGGCCGCCCCGCCGGCCCCGGCGAAGTTGCCCACCCGCTGGTTGCCGGCGATCGTCAGCGCCGCCGTGCCGGTGTTCACGTTGAGGTTGTTGCCCACGTTGACAGCGCCGAGCGTCAGGGCGGTGTTGTTCGTGCGAATGACTGCGTTGCTGCCCCCGTCCTGCGCCGTCGTCAGCACCAGGTTGCCCGCCGTCAGCGTAAAGGTGTCGGTGTTGTTGCCGACGGTGATCGACGAGTTCGCCCCTTGCGTGGTGAACGTGGCGCCGTTGGCGACGGTCACGTCTCCGAAACCGATATTCGTGATGTTGCCGTTCGCTGCGTTCAGCGTCAGCGACCCGTTGACGCTGGATGTGTTCAGGTTGATGCGCTGGCCGTGCACGAACTGCACGTTGTTGCCCGCGGTGCCGGTCGTGAAGGACACCGACGCCGCGGCGTCAGACAGCAGCAGGCCGTTTGCGCCGGTCTGATTGAAGGTGATGTTGCCGTTGTTGGCGGTGAATGAACTCACGCCGTTGCCGGCGACAGTCACCCCGTGGGTATTGGACATGTTGCCGGTATTGGCCGTCAGCGTGAGGTTGCCCCCGATGGTGCTGGCAGTGCCCGGCGCAGCGCCCACGGTGTTGCCCGTGTTCCCGATGACGACGGCGCCGGAGTTGCTGACGGTGACGTTGCCGGAGGTGCCGAAGGCGAAGGGCCCGGTGACCGCCAGATTGTTCAGTGTCACGTTGCTCCCGGCGCCGGTGGTCCGCAGATCCAGCGACTGCGTCACCGTGATCAGCCCCGTCTGCGTGATCGTGCCGCTGGCGCCGAAGGTGGCGTGGCCGTTGATCGTCGTTGCAGCCAGCGATAGGTTGCCGATATGGTTCACGGCAACGTTGCCGGCGGTGCCCGCGGTGGACAGCAGCAGCGTTCCGGCCGACACCTGAATCGGATCAAGCGTGATCGTTGAATTGTTCGCCTGCGTGGTGAACGACGCGTTGCCGCCTGACACCGTCACCTGCCCGCCGCCGGTTCCGGCATTGGAAATGTTGCCGGTCAGGGCGGTCGCCGTCAGCGCTCCGGTGACATTGCTGGTCGTCAGGTTCAGCGACGGCTGCACAATGGTCACATCGCCGCCGCCCACGGTGGTCACGCCGATGCGAGCCCCGGTGCCCGAGAGCGACAGCCCCTGGTCGATGCTCAGATCACCGCCGTTGCGGGCCTCGAATGTCGCCGACGGCCCGGCCACCGCCAGGTTGATGCCCGTCCCGATCGAGATCCCGCCCGTCAGCGCCACCGCGCTCAGCGAGCCGGCGATCGACGAATCGGCAAAGTTGATCGCTCCGTTGTTGGTGATCGTCGCCGAGCCGCCCGAGTTGATCGTGATCGCCCCGCTGGTCTGCAGCGGAATGAACTCCGAACTCTGCGTGGCGGTCGCGATGTTCACATCGCCCGTGCCGTCCGAGGTGTCAAAGTTCACCGTCCCACCCACGATGATCGCGCCCGTGCCGACCGAGTTGCGGATGGCGCCGGCCGGAGCGGTCACCGTGGCTGCCGCATTGGCCGCCGTCGTCGTCACCGAGAGCGAGCCGCCGATGTTCGAGGCGCCCAGTGTCACCGGCGCATCGGTGTCAATGGTCACCTGATCGGTGATCAGTTCCAGCGGTCCGCCGACTCTCAGCGAGGCTCCCGCCCGATTGGTGAACGTCACATCGGCGCCGGCAAGGGTGGTCTCAAACCGGCCCGATCCGGCGATCACCGCTCCAGCGTTCTCGTCGGTGATGTTGCCCGCCGCCGTCACCGACAGCCGCCCGCCCACCGTGCCGCCCGCCAGCCTGACACCCGCCCCGCCGATGCTGATGGTTGCGTCGCCCCCAGAGCCGGTGGTATTCACGGCAAACGCGCCGTTGGTCAGCATCGTGCCCGTTGTCTGCAGGTTGATGTCAGCGTTCGATTGCAGCGTCGTCGCCGTGAAGCGCGACCCGCCGACCGTGATCGTCTCCGCCGTGTTGTTGGTGATGTTGCCGGTCGTCGCCGTCACCGAAAGATCGCCGCCCACGCTCACCGGCCCCAGCGTCAGCGCTGTCGCGTTGGTCACCGTCGCATTCGATCCCGACCCTGTCGTATTCAGCCCCAGTTCCCCGCCCACCGCCAGGTTGTTCAGTGTGATCGTGGCGCCCGAAGCACTGGTCTGGAATGTCGCTCCGCCGGCGACCCCGACGTTGTTCCCGCTGCCCGCGGCAAAGCCGGTGATGTTGCCGGTGTCGGCCGTCACCGCCAGCGTGCCGCCGATGTCGCTCAGCCCCAGCCGGATCGCCCCCGCCGAGAGCACAGTCACGTCTCCGCCCCCGGTGTCGGCTGAGAATGTGCCGCCGGTGGAGAATGAGTGAATCTGGCCCAGGTTGATGTCGCCGGTGGCCCCCAGAGCCTGGAAGATCGCATCTCCTGTGACATTGATATCACCGCCGGTGTCGTTGGTGATCCCGCCGGTCGCCGAGGCCGCCGTCAGGGCGCCGCCGATGGTCGAGGTGCCCAGCGCCAGGTTGCCCTGATTGGCCACCGTCACGTCGCCGCCGGCAGTGAAGGAGGCCGCACCGGAAAGGGCCGAGGCGTCGCCCGTGTTGACCGCCAGCGTGATGCTGCCGGTCGGCGCCGTCGTCTCGAATGACGAGGTGCCCGTCACCACCAGCCTGCCGTTGTCCACCCGGGCGATGTCGCCCGCGGACTCCACCAGCAGGGTCCCGCCCACACTGATGTCGTTCAGGTTGGTCGTCGTCGACGCGTCACGCAGTTCGGCGTTGCCGGTCACGTTCAGGTTGAACGACCCGACGTTCAGCATCGCCACGCTGTTGGTGAACGACCCGCCCGACGCCGAGAACACGCCGCCGCCAAGGTCCAGAGTGCCGGTGATGCTCACGGCGCCCGTCGTGCCGGCGCCGGGCTCGCCGGCCTGCGTCGGGTCCAGGCCGATCAGCGTCAGGCTCAGGCCGGCGCCGGTCGCGGTGATGTTGCTGCCGATGCTGATGTTGTTCGCCGCCCGCAGCGTCAGCGTCCGCGCCCCGTTGAGCGTCAGGTCCACCGTCAGGTTGCTGCCAGGCCCCCAGGTGATGTTGCCCGGCTCGTTCCCGCCGGGATTGCTGGTGGTCACAATGACGTTGGTGCCGCCCTCCAGCGTCGTGCGGATGTCGTCCACGTTCACCGTGGCTCCGGTGCCGGTGGGCTCGAAGGTCGGCCCCGACGTGGTGTTGCTGCTGCTCCCGGAGATGGTGATGTTCAGCGGGTCGATCAGCCACTGGCCAGACCGTGACGGGCTGGAGTTCGACCGCGCCGTGATGGCCGTCGGGTTGATGTCGCCGAAGCCCAGCGTCGAGGTCTCAATGAACCCGCCCCAGCTCCCCGCCCCCTCCCCGCCCTGCGCCGATGCAGATCCGTAGAACCGCAGCGCGTTGTCACCCCACACCACGATCCGCCCGCCGTTGCCGACCGACGCGTCCGCCTTGATCGTCGACGCCGCGTCCACATACACCGCGTCGGCACGGGGCATCGTCCCCTGGCCCCGCTCGTCACCGCCGATGCGGATCATGCCGCCCGAGGCGACGCCCGAAGCGTCAATCAGCGCGTCCTGCACCGCGATCCGGCCGGCCTGAATCGTGATGTCCCCGCCCCGCCGGAAGCCGGAGAAGTCGCTGGTGGCGATCAGCGAACCGCCGATGGTCACCACCGCGTCCGCCGCCCGCCCCGGCGCGTGCACCGCCTGCACCGCGATCGACCGCGCCTGCACCGTGCCCGTGTTGATCACCGCCGCCGAGTAAATGTCCCCCGCCGCCATCTGCACCGTCCCGCCCCGCGCCGTCAGCGTGCCGGTGTTCTGCACGCCCACGCCCGCCGTGCCCGCTCGCGACGGATCCGACGACGGCGTCACCACCGCGTACAGCCGGCTCCCGCGCTCGCCCACGATCACCCGGTCCCCCGCCGCCATCACGATCGACCCCTGCGGAGCCACGATCGAGCCGTTGTTCACCACGTTCTTGCCCACCAGCGCCGCATGCCCGGCGGTGATCGAGCCCTGGTTCAGCACCGTCCCCGTCCCCGCGAAGTTGAAGCGGTTGCGGGCAAAGTCGTCGTCGGCGATGTTGCCCGCCGCGGCATAAATCGAGGCCGCGTTGACGATCGCGCTCTGCCCGAAGATGACGCCCGACGGGTTGACGATGAACACCCGGCCGTTAGCCAACAGGTTGCCGTCAATCCGCGTGGGCAGCTCGCCGTTGATGCGGTTGAGAACCGTGGATCGCGAGTTCGGCTGCACGAATCGCACCGTCTGCCCGGCCCCGATGTTGAACCCCGAGTAGTTGATGATCGCGCCGTTGCTGGCCGTGATCGTCGTCGTGCTGCCATTCTGGTTGAACGATGCCGTCCCACGAACAACCGTCGGGTTCTGCACCTGAGCGACGGCCGAACCGGCCGCCAGGGCAAGCACCGAAACGGAGAGGCCGGCGGCGGAGACAAGCCAGTGAGCGCGACGAGCGGTGAGGGTGGTCATGTCTGGGGTATCCAGTGGGGCGAGCGGGAAGGGGAGGGCGATCAGGAAGTCGCAGATGAAGATCGGTCAGACAGGCGGGTGTTCGGATCGGGCCAACTCGAGGTACGTCCCCCGGGGCAGACTCAGCACATGAAGATCGGGAAGATTCACCAGCAAAGTTCAGAGCCGCCAAGGGGTTGAATGCGGCCGAGGGGTGTCGGCCCATCGGTCCGCCGATCGTCTTTCGGTTCGAGCCGGGGGCTGCATCGGGTCCAGACCCCAGCCCGGTCTTGTCTATCTTGCCTCGAAAACCCGGCCGTGCCACCCGGCGAGTTCTCGGACGTGGCTGCTGGCTCCGCGCGTCGGGACCACTTCACCCCTCCCCCACCGCGGCCCAACACGCCCCGCCACTCAGAACGACAGCGAGAACAGGATGTGCACCCGGTCGTCGCCCTCGTCTACCCGGGTGTTGCCCAAAGCGTCCTGCAACTTGGTCAGCGCAAAGGCCCAATCAGCCCGCAGCGAGGCGTTCCGCCACAACTGGAACTCCAGGCCCACGCCGGCGCCCCACAGCGAGTCGTTGGTCTCGAACGACAACCGGTCGTTGCTTGAGACCCGCCCGCCGTCCACAAAGGCGCGGAAGATCATGTCCCAATCCGGGCGGCCGCCATCCTCGGTGGGCGACCACCGGAACGGCTGGCCGAACAGCCGGCCGGGCTGAGCCTTGGGCGAGTACAGCCGCGGGATGTGCAGGCGGTACTCCAGCGTGCCCATGATCAGATCGTCGCCGGACGACACCGCCTCCGGGTAGCCCCGGATGGAGTAGAAGCCGCCCGCCACCGACTGAAAGTTGGGGGTCAGCCGGCTGCCAAGGGCCGACTGCGCCGTGAACGTCGTCACCAGCTCGTGCGCCTGCGTCGTGCCGAGGTTGAACGTCGGCTCGATGTAGAACGAATGCTCAAGCTGGCCCCGGAACAGGATGAAATCATCATCCGCGTTGGTCCGGCCGAGATTGGCCAGTTCCGTCGAGTTGGTCGCGATCGACGCGATGTTGCCCTCGAACATCGCCGACGCGGTCGTCGACGAGTACTCCGCGAAGCGATCCACCCGCACTCCGCCATAAGGCAGGAAGAAGCCCGTATCGCCCACCGTCAGCAGGCCGGGAACCGGCTCATTCTCCACGCGGTTGTACGCATATCGCAGACCGCCCACCACATCCAGAAATGTCGCTCGCTGCTGCAGCGCGTTCCACACCACTTCGGCCCGCACATCCGCGGTCTCGCCCAGGAAGTTCGAGCCCGGAATGCCCACGTCCGACGCCGTGTACTTGTTGTAGCTCGCCTGGATCTTCGCCCTCAGCCTGTCCGCCAGCGGACGGTCGTACGAGCCCAGCACGTAGTGCGTGTCCTTGAAGCCCGCCGTCTGATAGTCCACCTGCAGCACGTCGCCGTTGCCCGTCAGGTTGGTGTGCAGGAACCCGATCCGCTCACGCCATTCGGTGGTCTGCTCGGTGCCGGTGTTGGACAGCTGGAAGTACACCGTCCACGGCTTGCTCTCGGTGATCAGGTAATCCAGCTTCAGCCCGTTGTCATCCGCCGAGATCGCCGCGTCCACCGCCCGGCCGCTGGTCCGGTTCAGCCGGAACAGGTAGTTCTCCAGTTCATTCCGCAGCAGCACGCCCCCCGGCTGCACCGGCGACTCACTGCGGATCCGCTTCACGTCCTTCGGCCCGTCGGTCACGCGCGGCTCGCTGGTCGCCCCCGCCCGGGTCACCAGCGTCTGCACGCTCTGCACGCGGATGGCCGAGACCACCAGCGTCAACTCCGTGCCGCCGTTGCGCAGGTCCTGGCCCGTCGCGTCAATCTCCCGACCCGACGGAGCCACCACCACGCCGCCGACGCCCTGCTCGGCCAGCGCCACCACCACCGCACGCCCCACCGCCGCAATGCCCGTCGCGTCGAACATGCCGCCCGTCGCGTTCAACTCCGCGATCGACCTCCGGGCCGACGGTCCCTGCGCCGTCACCCCGGTGAACCCGCGCGGGCCCTCGCCCAGTTCCGCCGTCGCCGACAGCAGCGCGTCCGCCGGCGGCAACGCCGCGTCCTCAGCCGCATACTTGATGATGAACCGCGACACGTTGTAGAACGGCCCGCCGGTCGCCTCCGCCGGAACCGTCACCGAGGCCGGCGGAGCCAGTTGCCGCGTCGCCTTCGGCGCTACCGGCGGCTGACGCAGGGGCGGATCGACCGGGGGACGCGAAGTCGGCTGCGCCGCCGCCGGCATCGCCAGCCCGGCACACAACACCAGGGCCGACAGAGGAAGCACAACACGCCGAGAGACTGGCAGGGCCGAAGCGACAAGGCAGGACGGGTTGGTGCGCATGCAGGTCTCCGCAGGGAGAAGGGAAAAGCGAGCGTGGCGATGATCACCGGCCGACCGGACCGCCCCTGACAAGGGAGATACCGGACCGACCAGAGTATAAACAGGGTGGCGCGACCGTGGCTTGTCAGTGCTCACTTACCGCTAAAGGGTCAGAACACCCATCCCGGCCCCCCTCAAAAACCAAACACCCTCCCCGCCACCCCGAGCCCGTGCCATTCGGCGCTAGCCTCCGCCGTGCCCGCCCAGCCCCCCGAGCCTTCCGGCGGGGCCGAGGACCCTCCTCCGCCCCGACCGCCCGCCGAGCACCTGGCCCTGGTGGACGCGGTCAATCTGGGCAAGCCCGGCGCCTTCGAAGCCCTCTTCCGCACCTTCAACCCCTTCGTACTCCGCATCGCCTCCCGCCTCTGCCGCGATCAGGCCGACATGCTCGACGTGCAGCAGGCCGTCTGGATGTACGTCGCCCGAAAGTTCCCCGGCTTGGTCCTCACCGGCCGCTTCACCACCTTCCTCTACCCGGTCATCCGGCACGAGGCCGCCGCCGTGCGTCGCAAACGCAGCCGCCTGGGCGATGCCGGCAGCGACATCGCCGACGCCGCGCTTGACCGCGCCGCCGCCGCCGGCCGCCCCCCCACCGCCTCCGCATCCGCATCACACCCCGGCGAGCCCGACGCACCCGACGAGCGGCTCGCCCGCCTGCACGCCCTGCTGGCCGCCCTCTCCCCCGTCCACCGCGAGATCGTGCTCATGCGTTTCGTCGACGACCTGTCGCTGGAAGAAATCGCCGCCGTGCTCGATGTCCCGCTGGGCACCGTCAAGAGCCGCCTGCACAACGCCATCGCCGCCCTGCGGGCCGACGAACGCTCGCGGGCCTGGTTCAACCAGTAACAGCGCCGCCGGCAACCAACGCCCGCGCCACTCCGCTGCACTCCACTCCAGTCCAGCTCACGCCGCCGGCACCGTCAGCACCAGCGCCGTGTTCCGCGCCCCGAACGCCAGACAGTTCACCAGCAGGTTCACGCCTCGCTCCGGGATCGCGATCGGCGCCGCCTCCCTTGGCGTGTAATCCAGATCGCACGCCGGGTCCGGCGTACTCAGGTTCAACGTCGGCAGCACAAACGGCGTTCCGCCGTCGGCCCCTCGCAACGCCGCCACTGAAGCCACCAGCGCCGCCAGCCCCGCCGCCCCCTGCGGGTGCCCGATCGCCCCCTTCACCGAATGCCCCCGCAGCCGCTTGGCGTGCTCGCCGAACGCCGTGTGCACCGCAGCGGTCTCCAGCGCGTCGTTCAGTTCCGTCGCCGTCCCGTGATAGTGCAGCAGATCGATCTCCGCCGGCGTCAGCCCCGCATCCGCCACCGCCGCCCGCATCGCCCGCACGCTCTGGGCCATGTCCGGCGCCGGACGCACCCGGTGGAACGCATCGCACGTCGACCCGCTCCCCCGCAGCACCGCCGCCGGCCGCACGCCAGGCAGCCACCCCGGCCGCCCCAGCAGCACCGCCCACGCCCCTTCCCCAAGCACAAACCCCTTGCGCCGCCCGTCAAACGGGCGCGAGACCGCCGTCGGGTCGTGGTGATACTCCGCCAGCGGCGCCGTGTTGATCACCCCCAGCAGTTCCATCGCGTGCAGCGTCTCCCACCGCACGTGCGCGTCCGCCCCCACCACCAGCACCGCATCCAGCCCGCCCGCCTCCGTCGCCCGCCCGCCCCGCTCCCGCAGCATCGACAGCGCCGCCGCCGCCGCATCGCTCGATGACGCACACCCGGTCGACACGCACCAACTCGGCCCCTGCAAGCCCAGCCGAATGCTCAGTTCACCCGCAAGGTTCCCGTGCGTCGCGTTGGTGATCGTCCACAGCGAGGCCCGCCCCCCGTCGCGGTCGCGTGTGAACTGGTCCAGCGTGAAGTCGATCCCGCCCCCGCCCGTCCCCAGCACCAGCCCGATCCGTTGCGCGTCGCCGCTGCCCAGCCGCCCGTCCGCACCCAGCAGGCCCACCTCACCCAGCGCCTGCCGCGCCGCGTGCAGCGCCATCGGCACCAGCCGGGGCAGCCGACCGACATCCGCCTCGGCCACCGCCGACAGCGGGTCAAAGCTCCCCGCCGACACCGGCGCCGCAGCCCCGCACCGCACCTTCGGATGGCTGAACGGCAACGCCGTCACCCCCGATCGCGCCGCCCGCAGCCCCGCGGCGAACGCCGCCACCGAAGGGCCAAGCGGAGTGACGCACCCCATACCGAGAACACAGGCGGCACGCATCGCGTCTCCCACGCCAACAGCGTAGCGCACGACCCGCGCCCGTCAGACCGTCAGCCCCGCCCCCGGCCGGCCTTTTGCCTTCACGCCGCCGCCTGATACACGCCGGTGCGCAGTTCCGCAAGCAATCTTTCCCGATCGCCCGTACGCGCAAACCGCGTGAACACCGCTGCCATCTTCACCGGCCCCGGCTCGTCCTCATCCGCCAGCCACACGATGTTCGCAAACGCGAACACCGCCCGGCCTGGTCCCGGCCGTGCCGGGGTCGCCCCGGTCATTGTCGGCAGCATGATGCGAAGGGCCACCCCGGTCCCCGGCTCAATGCCACGGTCCAGTTCAAACCGCAGCCCGCCCTCAGAGATGTCGAAGGCGTGCCCATCAAGACTGAAGTGGTCGCTGTCCAGCAGCCGCACCGCCATCGGCGTGTACATCGCCTCGGTCATGAATCGCGGATACCGCCGCCGGTCGGCGCCCGAGCGAACCTTGAACGGCTCCGACGAGGCCGGCGCCGGAACGATCGGTCGGAAGGGATAGGACGCGGGCGTGTCCATTGTGAGGCTCCTGTGTGCGACCCCTGGGCACATCAAGCACCATCGGGTGATCGGACGCGAGACTGCACCCCGGCACGGCCACACGCCGCCGCCCGCCGGGCAGGTTGGGGCGAAGGCCCCAGGCCGGACCAAGCCAAAGAAAAAGGCCCCGGCGGTTGCCGAGGCCCTTGGTGATCACCGAGTCCTTACGTTCGATCAGCGGCGGGGCGTGAAGTTCCAGTCGCGTGAGTCGGCCCAGTTGCTCCAACGGGTCATGTCACGCAGGTCTTCGATCCCGAACACGTTGGCGCTGCCGTCGGCCATCGCCGAAACGGTCTTCCCTTGGTGACGGAAGTCCACATTGCCCCAACTGCTGGGCACGCTCCGCGGGTTGAACACGTTCGACGTGTTCCACGCCGGACCCGTCGCCGAGGTGGCGCCGCGGCCCTGCGGGTGGGCCCGGGGCGGCGTCACCAGCCAGTAACCCGGCCGGATGGTGCCAGCATTAGGAGCGTTGACGCCATACGACCACCAACCAGATGCCTCTTGTGAAATGATGTCGGCACCGCGCCCCGAGGAGAAAACCATCAGTCGCGACGTGTTGCGGATCTGGCTGAGTTGCTGCACGTAGAAGCGGCCCAGGGTCCGGTTGGCCCCCAGCCCGTTCGGCGCACCGCCGAAGGCCCCGTGCGACATGGCGCCGCCGACGAAGACGCCGTTCATGCCGAACGTGGGGTTCCACGCCAGCGCCGCCTGCACGGAGTTGCGCTCGTACTCAACCCAGCCCCGCTGGATGTCGACTTGTGAAGGCGGCACGATGCGTGACCGGAACAGATCCCAGGTCCGCGGGTCAATCTGCATCTCCGCCGGGGTGTAGTCCGTCCAGGTGCGAAGGTGCCACACCCAGGTCTTGGACACGTTGCCCTCCAGCAGCGGCTGCGCCGTCGGGAACGGATCCACCGGACGCAGCACGTTCTGCGGCCGGGCCCCGAAGTCCGGGTGCACCCAGTCCCAGTGCGGGCCGGCCGGAACCACCCGGTCCTTGCCATCGGTCGCGTACGCGGTGTACGCCACCAGCAACTGCTTCGCCGAGGCCACCTCCTTGGTGGTCTTGGCAGCGGCCCGAGCCTGGCCCAGGGCGGGCAGCAGGATCGACACCAGCAGCGAGATGATCGCGATGACCACCAGCAGCTCGATGAGCGTGAAGGCGGCTCGAGAGCGAGACATGAAGTGCATGACGGCTCCTTGTCGGACGGTTCCCCACTTCGGGGATGGCGAATGCATCCCCAAGTAGAGCCATGGTACCCCAAATGTCAGGCTCTGGCCAAGATTCCCCGGCCTCTTCACGGTCGACCCTCCGCCGGATCCCCGATCGTTCCGCCCGATACCCGGTAAAAACCCAAAAAGAGCATCGGCCCCACCCAAAGCAAACGACCCCGGCCGAGGGGCCCGGGGTCGGAAGGAAGAACGCATCATGTCCGGGCCACCCGGCCCAAACATTCTCCAAATCAGGCGGTCGGCTTCCCGCGCGACCGCAACGCCTTCTCAATCGAGATCACCGGCAGGATCACCGCACCCACCAGCACCGCCAGGCCCAGGTCCTTCGCCGACAGCGGCGCCGACCCGAAGATCGCGTGCATGAACGGGGCGTAGATGAACACCGCCTGCAGCGCCAGCAGCGAGACGATCCCGATGTAGACCGTCTTGTTGGAGAACAGGCCCACCGAGAAGATCGAGCCCTTGAGCGACCGGCAGTTGAGCATGTAGAAGATCTGGAACATGATCACCGTGGTCACGCCCATGGTCTGGGCCTTGGACAGCGCCTCAGCCGTCCGGCCGGCCGCGTTGTACTCGTAGAGGAACAGCCCGACGCACCCGGCGGTCATCAGTACCGCCGCCAGGAACGTCCGCCCGATCACAAACGGCGAGAGCACCGGCGTGCCCGGCTTGCGGGGCGGCCGCTGCATCACGTCGCGTTCCTTGGCCTCAAACGCCAGCGGCAACGCCAGCGCCACGGTGGCCACCAGGTTGATCCACAGCAACTGCGTCGGCCCCATCGGCAGCAGCAGGTCCTTGACCGTCTGGCTCACGCCGTCGACGATCTTGGTCGCCTCCTGGAACGGGAAGGCGATCACCGCGACGATCAGGATCATCGCCAGGCCCAGGTTGGTCGGCAGCACGAAGGCCAGCGACTTGATCAGGTTGTCGTACACCCGGCGGCCCTCTTCAACCGCCGCCGCGATCGACGCGAAGTTGTCGTCGGTCAGCACGATGTCGGCGGCCTCCTTGCTCACCGCCGTACCGGTGATGCCCATGGCCACGCCGATGTTCGACTGCTTGAGCGCTGGCGCGTCGTTCACGCCGTCGCCGGTCATGGCCACCACCTCGTCGCGGGCCTGCAGAGCCTTGACCAGCTTGAGCTTGTGCTCCGGGGCCACGCGGGCGAACACGTTGGTGGACGCAACGGCGGTCTTGAGCTGCTCGTCGTTCATCTCCGCCAGCTGCGTGCCGGTGATGGCCGTGTCCTTGGCCGAAAGGATGTTCAATTGCCGGCCGATCGCCTGCGCCGTGCCCTTGTGGTCGCCGGTGATCATCTTCACCGTGATGCCCGCCGCATGGCAGGTCTTGATCGCCTCGATGGCCTCGGGCCGGGGCGGGTCGATCATGCCCTGCAGGCCCAGCAGCGTGTAGCCGCCGGCCGTGTCGGCCATGGTCACCTCGCGGGCCGTGCCCGCCGGCTTGGCGGCAAAGCCCAGCACCCGCATGCCCTGGGCCGCCAGCGCGTCCACCTCGGCCGCCACCGCGTTCGCATCAAGCCGCGAGCCGCCCGGTCCGGTGGTGCACCGCTTGAGGATCACCTCCGGAGCGCCCTTGAGCAGGATCATCCCCTCCCCCACTCCGCCCGGCGCCGCGTGCAGCGTCGCCATGAACTGGTTCTCGCTCTCAAACGGGATCGCATCCAGCCGGGCGTGCTCCGCCCGCGCCTGCTCCGCCGGCATGCCCAGCTTGTGCGCCAGCGTCACCAGCGCGCCCTCGGTCGGGTCGCCGGTCAGCTTCCAGTTGCCCGAGCCGTCATCGCCCGGGGCGATGGCCGCGTCGTTGCACAGCGTGCCGCCCAGCGCCAACTGCCGCAGGTCGCTGGGCAGGTTGGTGACCGACGCCCCGTCCTTGGCCAGCCCGCCCACCGGGGCGTAGCCCACGCCCGTCACCGTGAACCGCCCGCCGCCCGGCGTCCACAGCGCCTGCACCGTCATCTCGTTGCGGGTCAGCGTGCCCGTCTTGTCCGAGCAGATCGTCGTCGTGCTGCCCAGCGTCTCCACCGCCGGCAGCTTGCGGATCACCGCCCGCCGGGCCGCCATCCGCTGCACGCCGATCGCCAGCGCGATCGTCACGATCGCCGGCAGACCCTCGGGGATCGCACCCACCGCCAGCGCGATCGCAAAGATCAGCGTCTCGCGGAAGGCCTCGAAGAACGCGATGCCCTTCTCGGCCATCGCCCGGAAGGTGCCGATCGCCAGCATCACCACCGAGATCACCACGATCGCGATCGTGATGTACTTGCCGATCGACGCCAGCGCCTTGGTCAGGGGCGTCGCCAGGTCCGCCGCCTCCTTCAGCAGCGAGGAGATCTTCCCCAGTTCCGTGTTCGCCCCCGTGCCCACCACCACCGCCGAGCCGGTGCCGTAGGTCACCAGCGTGCCGCCGAAGGACATGTCCGCCCGGTCGCCGATGCCCGCCGTCATCGCCACCGGGTCGATCTTCTTCTCCGTCGGCACGCTCTCGCCGGTCAGCGCAGCCTCTTCGATCTGCAGGCTCCGCACCGCAAACAGCCGCATGTCCGCCGGCACCTTGTCACCCGAGGCCAGCATCACCACGTCACCCGGCACCAGATCCGCCGCCGGGAGCGTCACCTTCGTGCCGTCACGCAGCGCCGTCACGTTCTCCGGCACCATGTTGCTCAGCGCCTCAATCGCCTTGCCCGCGCGATACTCCTGCACGAACCCGATCAGCGTGTTCAGCACCACCACGCCCAGGATCACCAGGCCGTTCTTGATGCCACCCTCCGGGTCCGCCAGCATCGCCACCACCGCCGAGGCGATCAGCACCCACACCAGCGGGCTGTTGATCTGCCGCCACAGCAGTTCCAGCGGCCCGTCCCCCTTCGCCTTGGGCAGCACGTTCGGCCCGTACTGCGCCAGCCGCTCCCGCGCCTGCGCCGTCGTCAGCCCGCCGGGAGCGCTCTGCAGCTTGGCGAACACGTCCTCGCACGACATCGAGTGCCAGCACACCGCCCCCCCGCCGCCCCCCGCCTGAGCGGGCGTTGCGTTGGCCGAGCGATTGGCAGGAGGAGCCGAAGGGGCCGGTGACGGAACGGTGGCGTTGCTCATGGATACTCCGGAGCGACTGCACAACCGACCTGCCGCCTGGGTGGCCTGCACACAGAACGGAAGCCGGGTCCATGGTCTTGCTGTGCCGGAGCCGGGTGGCTCGGGGTCAGTCTGCCGCGGGTGGGTCGGTCTTGGGCGACCGGCCACCGTGATGACGCGGGCAGACGCCTGCGGATGCAGGCCGCTACTCCCCAGTGGAATCAGGACCAGTATACGGTCGCTGGACGGGGTATGTCCACCCCGATTGGGGGCTCATCTTGCCCCCGCCCCGACATGGACGGTCTGGACCGCCTGCGCTGCCACCGGCCCGGGCCCGCCTGGCCCGGGCCGCCGGTTCCCGGTCCGGCCGACTGCCCCCCCTGCCCAGGTCCGAAAAATCAGTGCCCGCCGGCCTCGCCCGACCCCTCCTTGGACGGGAACATGATCGACGCCACCACCGCCAGCGCCAGCATGCCCAGCACCACCGCCAGCGAGATGCTTGTGTCGATCTTGATCGCCTTGAACGGCTCAAGCTTGCTGCCCAGGCCCACCAGGTGCAGATATGGCGGGGTCGCCAGCAGCAGCAGCTTCACCCCCACAAACGCCAGAATCACGATCAGCGCCGGCTTGAGGAACCGGAACTTGCGGATCAGGGCCGCCAGCGCGAAGTACAGCGCCCGCAGGCCCAGGATCGCGAAGATGTTCGACGTGAACACGATGAACGGGTCGGCGGTGATCGCGAAGATCGCCGGAATCGAGTCCACCGCGAAGATCAGGTCGGTGATCTCCACCATGATCAGCGCCAGCATCAGCGGGGTCATGTGCCGCACACCGTTCACCCGCGTGAAGAACCGCTGCCCGTCAAGCTTCTCCGAGACCGGATAGAGCTTCTTGGCCAGCTTCACCGCCGGGTTCTTGGCCGGGTCCACGTCGGACTCCACCAGCCACATCTTCATCGCCGTGAACACCAGGAACCCGCCGAACACGATCAGGATCCAGTCGAACTGCTTCACCAGCTCCGAGCCGATGAAAATCATGATCCCGCGCATCACCAGGGCCCCCAGGATGCCCCAGAACAGCACGCGGTGCTGGTACTTGTTGGGGATCGCAAAGTAGCTGAAGATCAGCGCGATCACAAACACGTTGTCCATCGACAACGACTTCTCCACCACATACCCCGTCAGATACTGCTTCACCGCCACCCCACCCGGCACCGTCGCCGTCTCCCCGGCCGACCCCAGCACCGGCACGTTCAGGCCCAGCCCCAGCCAGTGGTTCTCATACGCGAAGTACACGAACACCGCGAACAGCAGGGCGCACGCCACCCACACCACCGACCAGATCATCGCCTCCTTGATCCCCACCTCGTGGGCCTCGCGATGGAACACCCCCAGGTCCAGCGCTAGGAACACGATCACCAGCGACAGGAAGCCGCCGTACGCCAGCCACTTCAAGTCCGCCCCTTTGGCCACCGCCGCCGCCTGGGGAACCGCATCCTGAGCAATGAGCAGCAGATCAAGCATCACACGACCTTCACGAGTAGAGGCGAACCAAGAACACCACCCCCGAGACATCGACATCCCGCCGACCCCCCCGCCTGGGCCGGCCTCACCCCCGCCAGCTGCCCACACACCCGATCAACACCCCGCACCAATTTCACCATCATCCCCAGACCGCCCGCCTTGCCACCCCCGCCGGCTTCAGCCCGCCGGACGCACCCACAGCGTCGTCCCCTCCGCCCGCGACACCCGAACCGCCGCCCCCGCCTTGATGAACGTCGTCTCCGACTGCCCGTCGTACTTCTGATCCCCGATCCGCACAAACCCCACGGGTCGCAGGTCGGTGATCACCACCCCCTCCTTGCCCACCAGGTCCGCCAGCCCGCTCTCCGCGTGCGACCCCGACGGCATCGGCCGGTCCTCATCCCCGCTCCCCAGCACCAGTTTGCGGCCAATCGGCGTGCTGGGCATCACTTGCAGCCCGAAGAAGAACACCGTCGGCCCCCCCACCAGCACCGCCAGCGAGCCGATCACCCCCCAACTGATGCTGTACCGGAACAGGCACACCACCCCGGCGATGGCCACCGCCAGCGCCGTGATGGACAGCACGCCGAACGTCGGCACGAAGATGTCGATCACCACCAAAATGAGCCCCAGGGCCAGCAGGCCCAGCCCCCAGACCAACAGCGTTTCCATGGCCCCAGCGTAGTTCGCGCCAGCCGCCGCCGCAGGTCCCGCCCGCCCCCTCACGCCCCCGCCGTCGGCGGGGCCGTCGCCGTCACCACCACCCGCATCCCCGAGGATTCCACCACCTTCACCGGCGTCCCGGAGGCGATAAAGCCCTCCTCGGCCACCGCGTCCACCAGCGCCTCGCCGATCTGCACCCGCCCGGCCGGCCGCATCGGGGTGATCGCCACCCCCGTCTGCCCCACCTGCGCCGCCAGCGTCGCCGGGTCCACCGCCGCCATCGTCTCCCCGGAAGGCTCCGGGTTCTTCAGCACCAGCCGGTTCAGCAGCGGCAGGCTGCCAAAGTGCTTCCCGATGAAGTACATCCCCACGATCGACACCGACGTGGAGATCACCAGCGTCGTCACCCCATACAGCAGCGACGACTGCCCCTCCGGGCTGTCCGGGAACAGGCTCGAGCCCGCCGGCATGAACGTCCCCAGCAGCCCGCCGAACAGGCTCACCATCCCCAGCACCCCGAAGACCCCAAAGCCCGGGAAGACGAACACCTCCATCGCCAGCAGCGCGATCCCCACCAGAATCGCCGCCAGATACCACCACGAGCTCAGGTCCAGCAGAATCGTCGGCCCCGCCAGCGCCACAATCGCCAGCGCCGCCACCGTCCCCGGAAGCACCATCCCCGGATGCGTGAACTCCAGGAACAGCCCGATGATCAGCACGACGATCAGCACCCCCTTGACGATCGGATTGGCCAGGAATCTCGCCGACGCCTCCCACACCGACGGCTCCACCCGCGTCAGGTTGGTCGCCCCGAAGAACGCCCGCAACTCCTCGTTGGTGGAGATCGTCCCCGTCGCCAGCCCATACCGCAGCAGCTCCCGGGGCTTCATCGTGAACAGCCCGTTCCCGTCCGACACGTACTCCACCAGCCGCCACTGCCCCCGGTCCGCCGCCGTCAGCACCGGCCGGGTCGACACCTCCGTCGGACCCGATTCCGGACTCACCAGCCCCTCCACCGCCGGCCCCGCCGGCACAAACCGCGTGCCGTCCGTCGGCTCCGCCGCCCGAGGCGCCGGCTGAGGCGGCCCCACCGGCTGCCGGCCCCGCATCCCACGCCGCACCACCGGCGCCTCCGCCGACTGTTGCACCGGCGCGTTGATCACCGAGGCCGGCGCCGCCGCCAGCGCCGGCGTGCCCGCCGGCGGCTCGGTCCCGAACAGCAGCTTGTACTCCGCTTCGTCAACAAACAGCGTCTCCCCCGTCTGCGTGTTCTCCACCAGCCACAGCTTGATGCCCAGCGCCAGGAACCCCTGCACCAGCTTCTCGTCATACCCGTTCCGCCGTGCTGAGTCCACCACCTCCACCAGCATCGGCGCCAGGATCTTCGCCCGCTCGGTCGGCCCCAGCGTCTGCATCCCCATCGGCCCGCCCAGTACCGGCGCCGCGTCACCCATCACCGCCGTCGGCGCCACCACAATCTCGCGGCACGCCAGCGCGATGATCGCCCCCGCCGAATACGCCCGCGTGTTGATCCATGCGACGGTGTTGGCGACCGGGCTCTTCTTGATCGCCTCGCTGATCTCCAGCATGGCGCCCATCTCGCCGCCATTGGTGTGAATCTCGAACACGATCGCCTGCGCCCCGCCCTTCTCCGCATCGGCGATCCGCCGCACCACCGACTTGGCCGTCACCCAGTCGATCATCCCGTCGCCGGTGTCAATGGTGATCACCGCCACGTTCTTGGCGAACCGGGCCGCCGGAACCACCACCGGCGCCGGCACGCTCCCCCCACCCGACGCGCTCGACGCGCCCGCCCCGGCCGGTTGCCCCACCGCATCGCTCACCAGCCCGGCGCACGCCAGCAGCAGCGCAGCCACCGCCGCCAGCAGGCGAAACGGCCGGCCCGCCGCACCGGCGAACACAGACCACACAGACGGCAACGCGACGCCGAAGGACGACATGCCCATAGATGTCAAATGGTAGGTAAAGCCCGTGTCGGGCCAATCCGCCGCGGGCTGTTCAACGCTGGCCCCGGCCCCGGTTCGCTCGCACCCGCCGCTCCAGCAGCCTGGCCAGCCGCTTGCTCGCCGCCGTCACCGCGGCATAAAAGTCCGCCGCCACCGCCCGGGCCGAGACCGTCCCCCGCCCGGCCACCGCCGCCACCATCGAACACGACTTGTCAGCCGGCCCCGCCCGCACACCGTTGTGGTCAACAACCGCGATCCGGACCGTGGTGATCCGCCGGGCAAACCCGCCCAAGGCCTGCGCCGCGGCCTGATGCGCATGCGCGGTGAGGGACGCACTTGAAGGCAGGGCTCCGTCAACGAACAAGACCCGCATGGTCGTCTCCTTGTCAGCCTCCGGGCGGCGGCCTGCGCCGCACACCCGTTCGCTGTCCTTGAGACGACCCTGCGGGCCTTGTGGTTCGACAAATCGGCGTCGATTCCGGACCCACAAACGGGTCCCGACCGACAGGGCTTACTTGCCGCCGGAGGCCGTCTTGGCCTCCTCAGCGGTGATCACCTTGGCCGCATTGATCGTGATCGGCTCCACCGGCACGTTCTGGTGCATGCCCTTGGTGGTCGTCTTCACGTCCTTGATCTGATCGACCACATCCAGCCCGGCGATCACCCGGCCGAACACCGCATAGCCGGGCCGGTTGGGGGTGGCGTCCAGGAACGCGTTGTCCACCGTGTTGATGAAGAACTGCGCCGTCGCGGAGTTCGGGTCGTTCGTCCGGGCCATGGCGATGGCGCCGCGAACGTTCTTCAGCCCGTTCAGGCCCTCGTTCTGGATGCCGCGACCGGTCGCCTTCTCCTTCATGTCCGCGGACATGCCGCCGCCCTGGATCATGAACGTGGGGATGACGCGGTGGAAGGTGGTGCCGGAGTAGTGGCCCTTCTGGACGTACTCGACGAAGTTCTTGACGGTGATGGGGGCCTTCTCGCTGTTGAGTTCCAGCACGATGTTGCCTTTGGACGTTTCAAGCGTAACGAACACCAAGTTCTCCTTGCGCTCATCCGGCGTTGCGGGAGCGGGCTTCTTGCCCTCGGGCTTGTCGGCCGGAGTGGCCGGGGCCTTCGGGGCGGCGGGGGTCGACGCGGGGGCCGACGCGGGATCGGACGCGGGCTGCTTGGGGGCTTCCCCCTGCGCCGCAACCGTCAACGAGGCGGCAGACAGGGCGAACGCAGCGAGCAGAGCGGCAAACGGCTTCATCGGTGGCATCTCCTGATCAGGCAAGCGTGGGGGACTGGGG
>JAJTDF010000050.1 GCA_021294835.1 Planctomycetaceae bacterium | reverse complement strand
CCCGCCTCCCCCCTTGCCCCGCAGCCGCCCACTCCTAACACAACCCTTCACGTCCGGTCGTAGCACGTTGACATCCCCCGGCCAGCCTCCACCACGCGCGCACGAACGCGCTCACACCAAACGCGCAATCCGACCGCCCGCACAGGCCCACCTAAGCCCCTGCAAACAAAGCATCAAACACACTCAGTCCCAGCTTCGCCGCGCGCACGAACGCGCCGCTTCCCCCTTGGGTGGAGCGTCGCTGCATGGTCCCACTCCAGCATCGCCTCCCCCCACCACCCTCACCCCCTCACCCCCTCACCCCGGGAGCCGCCATGTCCGCCACCACCGCCCCGACCGATGCCCAAACCACTCCTGCCGCCGCCCTCGCCAGCCTGCAGGCCGCTGTGTTGCTCGCCGCCACCACCGCCCTGGCCACACTCACCACCCTGGCCCGCCAGACCGACCAGCCCGCTGTCGCCCTCAAGGCCTGCACCACCCTCGTCCATGCCCTCAAGGCCCTCCCTGCCGTCACCGTCAGCCTTGGCCTCTCGCAGCCCCCGCAGCCCGCGACACGCCCAGCCGCAGCAAGCCGTGCTGACACCGCCGCCGCCAACCCGTCTTCGCCACCCGCCGTCACACACCCCCGCCCCCCTGTCGCCCCCACCCGCACCCCCGCGCAGCCGCCCCCACCCGCTCACGCTCATGCCGCCATGTTGGCGCCGTCGCCGCTGCGCACCTCGGCGCCCCCGGCCGCAGGCGGAGGCGGCCCGATCAGCGCGATCGACTCCAGTTCGATGCCCGATGCCACCTCGTTGTACCCCAACACTGCCGCCGCCGGATAACTCCCTTCGATGAGCTGCCGGACCACGCCCCGCACGTTGGGCGAGGCCAGCACAACCTGCTGGTGTCCCTGCGTCGACAGCATCTCCAGCCCGCGTCCGATCTGCGCTGTGATCCGGCCCGCCGTCGTCGGCGGCATGTTCACCGTCGTCCCCACCGCCGAGCGGTCGATGTACCGGTTGATCAGGTCCTCCATCTCCGGATCCAGCGTCACGCAGGTCATCTTCGGCCGGCCCGCCTCATCCCGCGTCGTGAAACGCTGGCAGATCGACCGCCGCAGCGCATGCCGGGCATACTCGGTCAGCACGTCCAGGTCCTTGGTCTTGCCCGCCCAGTCCGCCAGCGTTTCCAGCACGCTTTCCAGATCGCGGATGCACACCCGCTCCCGCAGCAGGTTCTGCAGAATACGGTGCAGGTCGGACATCTTCACCATCGCCGGAATCGTGTCCTCCACCAGCTTGGGCGCCTTGGTCTTCAGCTGCGCCACCAGGTCGGTCACATCCTGCCGGGTCAGCAGATCCGGCGAGTGCATCTTCGCCGCCTCCTGCAGGTGCGTTGCCACCACGCCAGGCGACTCGACCACCTGGTAGTTCAGCGTCTCCGCATGCGCCCGCAGCGCCGGATCGATCCACACCGCGTTGAGCCCGAACGCCGGCTCGGTCGTCGGCAGCCCGTCCACCGGCCCGGTCGATATCCCCGCGTCGATCGCCAGCAGTCGATCCGGGAACGTCTCGCCTCTGGCCACCACCGCGCCCTTGACCTTGATGCGGTACTCCGTCGGGCTCAGCTCCACGTTGTCCTTGATCCGCACCGGCGGCAGGATGAACCCAAGTTCGGCCGCCAACTGCCGCCGAATGCCCGCGATCCGCTCCAGCAGATCCCCGCCCCTGGCCGCGTCCACCAGAATCACCAGCCCCGAGCCCAGTTCCAGTTCCAGCGTGTCCAGCTTCAGCAGCGCCTCCGGCGGCGGCGGCTCCGGGCGCGACATTGGCGCCGCCTCCGCCTGCTGCTGCGCATCCCGCTTCTTCTGCCGCCCGAACCCGCCGGTCATGAACCACGCCACCATCACCAGCGCGGCGCCGATCGACAGCAACGGCAGCGACGGCAGTGGCGTCAGCGCCAGCACCCCAAGGAACCCCGCCGTGATCAGCAGACCCGTCGGCTGCGCCATCACCTGGCCGGTCATCTCCGTACCCAGCTCCTCCTTGCTTGCCGACCGCGTCACCAGCAAGGCCGCCGCGATCGACACCACCAGGGCCGGAATCTGGCTGGTCAGGCCGTCGCCGATGGTCAGCTTGGTGAACACCGTGAACGTCTGTCCCACCTCCCACCCTTTGTCCAGCACGCCGATGGCCACCCCGCCCACCACGTTCACCGCCGTGATGATCAACCCGGCGATCGCATCACCCCGCACGAACTTCGAGGCGCCGTCCATCGCACCGAAGAAGTCCGCCTCCCGCCCGATCCGCTCCCGACGCGCCCGGGCCTCCTGCTCGTTGATGATCCCCGCCGACAGGTCCGCGTCGATCGCCATCTGCTTGCCGGGCATCGCGTCCAACGTGAAGCGAGCCGCGATCTCCGAGATGCGACCGGCACCCTTGGTGATCACCAGGAACTGCACCAGCACCAGAATCAGGAACAGGATCACGCCCACCACCAGCGAGTTGCCCGCAACAAACTCGCCGAACGCCGAGATCACCCCGCCCGCGATCCCGTGCGCCTCCTCAGCGCTGTTCGCGTCGGCCGTGAGAATCAACCTCGTCGAGGCGATGTTCAGCACCAGCCGGAACAGCGTCAGCCCCAGCAGCAGCGACGGAAACACCGAGAACTCCAGCGGTTCCTTCATGTAGATCGTCGTCATCAGCACGATCACCGACACCGCGATGTTCGCCACGATCAGCAGGTCCAGCAGCATCGGCGGCAGCGGCACCAGCAGCACCGCCAGCAGCGACACAAAGCCGATCGGGATGATCAGCCCGCGATACCGCTGAATGAACTGGGCCCACACCGGAATGTTCGGATTCACTGCAACAGCCATGTCGGTCCTCGGTTGGTCCTCAGTCGTTTCTCAGCCGCCCCCCCACCCCCCGCTCACCGCTCACACCGCCGCCCGCTCCCGCTGCTCCTCGCCCGCCTCCTGCTCGCCGATCGCCCGCTGCGCCTCCTCCGCCTTGCCGCTCGCCCGGAACACGAACGCCAGCACCTCGGCCACCGCCTCATAGAACCGCGAGTCGATCGGCCGACCCACCGGACACGTCGCGTACAACGCCCGCGCCAGGGGTGGCTTCTCCACGATCGGTACCCCGTGCTGCCGGGCCAGCTCGCGGATCCGGAACGCCAGGTAGTCCGCCCCCTTGGCCACCACCACCGGCGCATCGGTCTGCCCCGGCTCATACCGCAGCGCCACCGCGAAGTGCGTCGGGTTGGTCACCACCACGCTCGCCTTGGGCACCCCCTCCTTCAGCCGCTGCGCCACCATCTCCCGCCCCACCTGCATCCGCTTGGCCTTCACAAACGGATCGCCTTCCATGTTCTTGAACTCGTCCTTGACCTCCTTCTTGGTCATCCGCAGGTCGCGCAGCCGCTGCCATTTCTGATACGCGTAGTCCACCAGCCCGATCACCAGCATCGCCGCCAGCAGCCAGGCAGACATCTTGATCAGCAGCCAGAAGATCGCACCCAGCCCCGCCGACGCCTCCAGCATCGGCAGCCCCATGATCTCCTTCAGGTGCGCCTGCACGAACAGCCACATCACCGTGATCGCGAAGGTCAGCTTCAGGATCGACAGCCCCGTCTTCACCAGCCCCTTCTTCCCGAAGATCTTCCCGAACCCCTTGATCGGGTCCAGCTTGTCGATCTTCGGCTCCAAAGGCTTGAGCGTCAGCATGAACCCCACCTGCTGAATCTGCGCCAGCGCCACCACCGCGAACATGATCACCATCACCGGCCAGCTCGTCCACAGCCCGTGCCCAAGCGCCCACACAAACAGCTGTGGAGCCGACTCCGCGGCCTTCTGGCTGTCGGGGATCTCCCCCGCCAGCAGCCGCCGCATCAGCGCGCCCATTCCCGACACCATCATGTTGCCGAACAACCACACCAGCACGATGCCCCCGATCAGGTCCGTCACACCCGAAAGGTCCATGCTCTTGGCGACGTTGCCCTCCTCGCGAGCCTTGCCCAGCTTGCGCGACGAGGGCTGCTCAGTCTTTTCGCCCATGTCCTCAGCCACCGCCCACCTCCCCTCCGCCCGGTCCGCCGGCGTTGGCGCCGCGCCCCGGAGCCGACGGCGGGCTGGTCGGGTCCTGCCCGTACTGCACCATCTTCGCGCCCATCTCCCCGATGTGCTGGTCCACCGCGTGCTGCATTGCCGTCAGCCCTCCCACCAGCGCCAGCAGACCAAGCCCGATCTTCAACGCAAACCCGATCGACATCAGGTTCATCTGCGGCATCGTCCGCGTCAGGAACCCCGACGCCACCGTCTCAAGCAGAATGATCGCCAGCACCGGCGAGCTCACCCGCAACGCCAGCTCCGTCCCCGCTGACACCACCCCGGCCACCAGGTCCAGCGGCGCCATGCCCACCGCAAAGCCCCCCGGGGCCACTTTGGCGAACGACTCCGCCACCGCCACAAACATCGCCTCAAGGCCGCCCAGCGCCATGAACACCCCCAGCGCCACATACAGCATCAACTCGCCCAGCAGATCCGAGTCGCTCTCCATGGCCGGGTTGTACACCGTCACCAGCCCGAACCCCATCTGCTGCCCCATCAGCGCCGCGCCGAGCTGCACCGCCACCACCGGCAGCATCGCCAGCAGCCCGATGATCACCCCCAGTGCCACCTCGGTCATCACCACGAACCCCAGCCCGAACACGTCCGTCGGCAGCGACACCGCCGGCCCCGCCGGCAGCGTCGGATACACACACAGCGTCAGGCTGAAGGCGAACAGAATCTTCACCCGCGTCGGGATCGTCATGCTCGCCAGCAGGGGCGCGAAGATGAACAGCCCCGAGAGCCGGAACAGCACCAGCAGAAACGGCATGACATGGGCGTACAGGCTTTCCATGCTGGCTCGTCCGCACCCCCCGACCATCCTGCCCCCCCCCCCGGATCAGTCGCCGCCCCGCCCCCGCGGTTCGCCGCACTCAGATGTGCAGCAGGAACATCTCCTTGGTGAACGCCACCACCCGCGCCACCAGCCAGGGCAGCAGCAGGGCCGAAGCCACGATCATCACCACGATCTTGGGCACGAACGTCAGCGCCTGGTCCTGGATCGACGTCACCGCCTGCAGGATCGAAATCACCAGGCCGATCACCAGCCCCGCCAGCAGGATCGGCCCCGCGATCTTCAGCGTCACCAGCAGCGCCATCCGCACAACCTCAAGCACCGATTCGTCGTAGTGCATCACATGCCTCCGGGCCGTCGCCGGCCACGCCTCACACCAGTCCCGCCCGCACCGCGTTCAGCACGCCCACCGGCCCCACCGCCGCCGCCTGCTCCGCCAGCCGCAGCGCCGCATCGGTCGCCGGCAGAACCCCGCTCAGCGCCTCCGGGGGCAGCCCGCCTGGCTGCACAAAGCTGGTCATCAGGCTGCCGCACACCAGTTGCCACCCGTCCACCAGCACGAACAGCAGCAGCTTGAACGGCAGCGAGATCAGCACCGGCGGCAGCATCATCATGCTCATCGAGATCAGCAGCGCCGAGATCACCATGTCGATCACCAGGAACGGCAGGTACACCCGGAACCCCATCAGGAACGCCACCTTCATCTCGCTGAGCACAAACGCCGGGATCAGCGTCACCATGTCGATCGACTCGGGGTCGATCGTCTCCGGACGCGAGGTGTCAATCCCGCGGTAGTTCATCACCATGTACAGGCTCGACCAGTTCCCCGTCGCCGCGATCTGCGTGTACATGAACTCGTGCAGCGGCTTGCGGGCCGCCTGCCACAACTGGTCGTACGTGGTGATCTGCCCGCTCCGCCAGGGAACCAGAGCCTCGTCGTTGATCCGCTGCGCCGTCGGTGCCATCACCAGCATGGTCATGATCAGAGCCAGCCCCAGCAGCACCTGAGACGGCGGCATCTGCCCCGCGCCAAGGGCCTGCTTGAGCAGCCCGAGCACGATCACGATCCGCAGGAAGCACGTGCACATCAGCATGATCGACGGCACCAGCCCGATCACCGTCAGCACGATCAGAATGTTGATCGCCGTCGACAGCCCGCCCGCCGGCTGCTCACCGCCGCCGCTCCCACCGCCAGCCGCGGCCCCGGGCCCCGCGCCCGTCGCCCCGCCCCGCACCGTCGGCAACGCATCGGCCGCGCCCGCCAGCAACGCCAGCGGGTTGCTCAGGTCCGGAGCCGCCGGCAACGGCGACGCGCCCGTCGGCATCACCAGGGGCGTGCCCTGCCCGAAGGCCGAGCCGCCCAGCAGCGCCGTCAGCAGCCATGCCGTCATCACCAGCCACGTTCTCATCGGCCGCCTCCCTTCGCCCCGTCGCTCCGGTCGCCCCGGCTGGCCCACAGGCCCGCCAACTGGCTGCGAAGCCCGGATCCGCCCACCGGCCGGATCGCCTCCGCCGGCGCATCGGCATTCCACAGTTCAACCTGGTCGCCCTCGGCCGTCCGCTTCACCGTGCGGCCGGCCGTCGGCCTGCCTGCTGTCGCCGGGTCGGATTCCCGCTCCAGCTTGGAGACTATGTCCTTGAAGCGGTTGTGCCAGGACCCCTCGTCGGCCTCGGCCACCTTGCCAAGCAGCCCGGCCACTTCGTCGGCATCACGCAGTTCGCACAGCGTGCTGAAGCCCCCGCTGCACCCCTTCACCGGCAGGGCATGGCTCAGCAGCAGCACCCGTCGATCCAGCTTCAACAGCACCAGGCTGTGCCCGCGTGCCGCCGGATACCGCCCCAGCACCTCCAGCACACCCGCCGGCGACTTGCCCGCCGCACCCAGCGACGCCGCCAGGCCCGTATTCATCCTCGCCACCTTGCGGAACACCGCCGCCGCGATCACGATCACCGCGATCACCACCGCAAGCGGAGCCGCCATCGACAGCACCTCGCCCGTCGCCGACGTGCCCCCGTCCGCAGGAGCCGTGCCCGTTTGCGCTGCGGCCGACTGCCCGACAACGGCCGCCGGGGGCCGGGGCAGCGCCGGACGCGCCGGTCTGGCCGGCTGGGCCGTCTGGGGCTGGCTCACGGCCGATGAAGACGCGGCCCCGCCGGATGGCATGGCCGACACCGACGCACCGATGCTCAGCAGCACACAGGTTGTCGCAATCACCCACCCCGATGCCGTGCGTCGCATGTCAGCCCTCCGTGGCTTTCAGCCTCCCCCTCTCACCGTCGCCGGTTCCACCGGCACGGCCCGCCGCAGAAACACTCAGCCCGCCGCACGAGCCTGCGGGGTGTGCGAAACGATCTCATTGATGCGCACGCAGAAGTTGTCGTTGAGCACCAGAACCTCGCCCCTCGCCACGGGCCGGTCGTTCACATAGATGTCCACCGGGTCACCCGCCAGCTTGTCCAGTTCCACCACCGAGCCGTCCCCCAGCCGCAGCACATCCTCAACGAGCATCCTCGTACGGCCCAGTTCGATCTTCACATTCAGGTGCACATCGCCCAGCAGGTCGATACCCGCCGGCTTCTCGCCGGACCCGCCGGAGACGAAGATCGGCGGGTCAAATGGTGACGGAATGTGCTCCCCGCCGATCGCCCGACCGCCGGTTGTGCCGCTGTTTGCGCCCCGCGAGCTGCCGCCGCCGTCGTCTTGTGCAGCCGCCTCCGCCTGCAGGGCCGCGATGTCCAGCCCCGCCAGCGGGTTGCTCAGATCAACCTCGTTGCCGGCAGCGCCCGGAGGCGGCGTAACCGGCGGCGGAGTCGGCGGAGCCGATGCGGTGCCCAGATTGACGGCCGCGACCGCCTCCTGGGCTGCCTTGAGAGCTGCCTGAATATCCGCGTCAGATGGGATGTTGGAACTGTCGGCCATGGCGTACTCCTGCGAGATGGCCTGCAGGATCGGCCGAAGCTGCCGGCTACGGAGCACTTTGCGCCGTTGGTGGGGTGTTCCCCGGCGCCAACGCGCAGAATCCGCGCCTGGTCACTCAATCTGGAAGCCGCGAGCCTTGGGGATCATCACCCGCTCGATGAGGGGTTCACCCTTGTCATCATTCCCGAAGATCTTCTCAAACATCGCCGAGAGCTGGCGATTGAGCGCCTGCCGGTCCGGCTCCTTGAGCTGGGTGTGCTGCGCCCGCGAGATGATCCGTGAGATCTCCTCAAGCACTTCGGCATTTCGCTGCTTGAGCTTGTTCTCCACGGTCTCCCGGTTTCGTTCCTTGGTCTGGATGAAAATCGCCAGGTCCCACAGCCAGACCTTGCCGGTCTGCAGATTCTGGAACTTGTCATCCACCACCTTGATTTCGATGGTCTTGTCGCCCGTGACGGTCACCAGCTGGCTGGGGTCCACCTCCGCATGGGTGGCCTTCGGCCGCATGGCTTTGAACAGAACGAACAGCGCAGCCGCCTCAAGCAACATGACCACGCCGACGATGCCGATGGTCTTGATGGGCAGTCCGCCGCTCTTGGCGACCGGCTTGTCAACCTCGGGCGCCGGCTGCTCGGGCTTCTTTTCTTCCTTGGCCGACATGCGGTGTGCCTCGCGGGGTGATGGCTCCCGACCGGTGAACTCCGATCGGCTCCCGCGTCATCGGCAACTCCTGCGCTCGGCCTCAGTTGCCGACGGCCACCCATGCGTGGGCCTGTCAAACCCCATCGCCTATGCGGCCTAGGCGGCCTCACGCAGGTGCAGGGCACGGTCCCGATAAACCACCAGCCGCAATCTGGCCCGCAGTTCGCGTCCTCGAAGTCCGTCACAGGCCCCATAGGCCAGCTCGAGCATCAGGCCGTACAACATCTCTTCCCGGCGGGTTATCCGCTTGGCCAGGCCGGTCGCGTGCGCTCGGAAGACCAGCAGAACCAGCACGCCAGCCAGCAGCGGCACGAACCTCTCCAGCCCCGACCCCGCCGCGGCCTCCACTGCCAGGGGGGCCAGGATGCCGGCCGCCATACCGAACAGGGCCAGCACGCTGACAATCGGCGCCGCGACCGCGCCCATGCCGCACAGGGTGCGGGCGAGGCTGGGCAGTTGCAACTGTTCCCGCCGCTGATGGGCGATCAGATCGATCTGCAGGCGGACTTCGCAGGCGTCGGCGCCGCGGTCGATCAGATCAAGCGTCGCCGGCACCAGCGGATGAGCCGCCAGCCTTGGGGGAAGGGCCGCCAAGGCCCGCTCGCGGCCCTGCGGGTCGGCGAAGGCCGCCTCGGCGAGCGCGTCGACCACGGCGTCGGGCTCGAAAGCGGGCAGAGCCGTCGCCGGGGTGAGCCATCGCCGCAGCGGACGGCTGCGCAGCAGCAGCGCTGCGCCGATCACGCTTGCCGCACTCAGGATGAGGAACTGGCCGAGCGTCATGCCTTCTCCGGCATTACCGACCGAGCACCAGCAACTGCTGCAGCAGTTCGTCGGTCGTGGAAATGACCCGCGACGATGCCGAGTATCCCGTCGAGGTCTGGATCAGGTCGATGAACTCGCGGGCGAGGTCCACGTTGGACAGTTCCAGCGAGCCGCCCACCAGCCGCCCGGCGCCCAGACTGCCCGGCGTGGTGACCAGGGGCGTTCCGGAGTTGGGGCCGGTGCTGAACAGATTGCCGCCGTCATCAACCAATCCCTCAGGGTTCGCGAACACCGCGACGACCACCTGCCCGACTGTGCGGACCAGTCCGTTGGAGAACGACCCGGTGATGATGCCGTTGTTGCCCACCGAGAAGCTCGTCAGGCTGCCCACCGGGATGCCGTCCTGGAACGTGGCCGCAAGGTCGGAGGTCTGAGAGAAGGCCGTCACCGTCGCGGTCGGCGAAGTGAAGAACAGCTGCATGGTCAGCGGGGTGACGGCGCCGGTGTTCTGCCGGTCGATGCTGATCTGGAAAGGCTCGGCGATGACGGGCTGGCCGTTGCTGTCGAAGGACAGCGTGCCGGTGCCGGCGCGGAGATCCACATCGGTGTCATCGGGGCTCTCGACAAAGTACCTCCAGCGGGTGCCGCTGGAATCACGGTCGATCAGCACCATGGTGATGTCCACCGACACCGGGGTGCCCAGCGAGTCATACGCGACATAGCTGGTCCGCACCGATTCGCCCGAGGCCTCTCGCGGCAAGCCGCCGCTGGTGGCGCGGGAGAAGTTGATGGGAGAAGGCACCGCGACGGGGTTGCCCGCGGAATCCAGGATGCGAAAGTCACTGGTCTCAATGTTGATGGAGTTTGCAGTGCCGACATTGCCGGTGATGGTCAGCCGCCCGCCAACGATGGCGACGCCGGGCACGCCGCCGTCGGGGTTGGCGCCGGTGCTGGTGTCGATGCCAATCGCCTGGGTGAGGAAAGCGGACAGGTCATCGAACGTGGACGTGGCCGTGATCTCAAACCGCGCCGTCGGGAGCGTGCGTCCGCCCTTTTCGGCGCCCTGAATTTCGATGAACTGCCCGACGCTGAGGATCGGCACCGCGCCGGTGGCGCCGGGCTGGTTCAGGCTGGTGAGCAGATCCGTTCCGACAATCGCCGGGTTGCCGGCGGCGGTGGAGGCCAGAGCGATTGACTCGCTGACCGATCCGGAGTTGGCCACCGTGCCGTTGGCCCTGAGGTTGCCGGTGAATCGCACCTCACTGGTCGCCTGTGCCAGCCGCATCTGCCCGACCGGAATGTTCAGGGGCACGAGCTGGCCGGGACGGACGTTGAACTGCTCGTCAATCGGATAACCCATCACCCGCTCGCCGGAGATGGTCACCAGGTCGTTGGTCGCGTTCTGGCGGAAGGTGCCGGCGCGGGTGTAGAACTGCTGGCTGCCCCGCTGCACCACGAAAAACCCGTCGCCCTCAATGGCCAGATCACGGGCGTCGCCCGTTGCCGCGAGCGATCCGTTTGAGAAGTCACGCTGCGTGCCGGCGATGGTCACGCCCAGGCCGATCTGCGCCGGGTTGGATCCGCCGCTTTCGGCCGACGGGACCGACCCAAGCGAGATGTTGCGCGAAAACTGCGTCGCAAAGAGCATGCGGTTGCTCTTGAACGCCGTGGTGTTCACGTTGGAGATGTTGTTGCCGATCACGTCAAGCCGGCGGGCGTTGGCGTTCAGACCGGACAGAGCGGAGAACATTGCGGTGGTCGAGGCCATGAGGAACCAATCTCCGGGGATGCAGGGCGGGCGGCACAAGGCCGCGGCGGGATCAGAATGCGGAGGATCGCGGGCTTCCGGCCGGATGTTCGCAACCGGTATGCCGCTCAGATCAGGCGGAGCGGGAGGCGTTGACCTTGGCCATCAGTTCGGCCAGACTGCCGGTGGGCACCCCCACACCGGGCAGGGGCAGGATGCGGGGCGGCTGAGTCGCCGTCGGCATCACCGCGACGCCGTTGACGGCCACCAGCCCGTTGGCGTCGGCCTTGAGCGGTGTGGGGGCCGCATCGGCGGGCAGGTCGGGCACGGCGATCACGCCGTCGATGCGCGTGACGGGTCCGTTTTCCGCGTCAATTCTGCCGGTGATCTGCCGGGTGCGGACGTCGAGCACGAAGGCCTTTCCGTCGATCAGCACGGCGGCGGTCTCCATTCCAGCCGCCTGAGCCGCATCAGCAGCGGAGGAGATCCGCTGGAGTTGTTCGGGCTCCAGGTAGGCGTCCGTCCGCGGCGCAAGGGTGACCGGCAGGTTGCTGTTCAGGGCTCCGCCCTGAGCCTTGCTGAGCAGGGTGGCAAAGTCGGCGCTCGGCGCCGCCGGGGCGTCGGGCGTCTGGCCGGTCATCCGAACCCCGGTCGACGCGCCGGCGAGTTTGCGAAGCAACATGGATGCGTCTGTGGTCATAATCACTCCGGAGGACGTCCGCCGGCGGCGGACGTGAAGGGCATGCCTGCCGTCGGCGGCTGGCTGACGAGCGGCACAGCCGGGGTGGATGCGGGCGCCGGGGCTGGAGGTGCGGGCGGTGCCGGCGGCGCGGGCGGATTGGTGTTGGTCGGCGGGTTGGTGTTGGTCGGCGGGTTGGTGTTGGTCGGCGGCGTATTCGGTCTGGGATTCGGCGGGGTGTTCGGCGGCGGGACGATCTGGCCGGCGATCTCCTCGATCTTGCCGAAGGGAATGCGCCAGCCGCCGGTGATGTTCAGCACCGGTCCATCGCGGGTACGGCTGACCGAGATGACCTCGCCGGCGACCTGCTGATTCTGTTCGTTCCGACCGGCAACCAGCGAGCCCACCAGGTTGCCGGCTGTGGCAAACTGGTTCTGCGTCACCAGATTGTTCAGCTTGGTCTCCAGCGACAGGTTGCTCTCAATGGAGCGGATGGCGGAGATCTGCTGCAGCAGGGCGTTGGAGTCGTTGGGCTTGGTCGGATCCTGCGCTTGCAGTTCCGAGATCATGATCTTCACGAATTCCTCGCTGGACAGCTCGGAGAACCGGTTGCTGGCCTGAGTGCGAGAGGATCCGGAGGCTGGGGCGACTGTTGACATGAGCGTTTCCTGGGTGGATCGGTCGGGCCGGCGGGCGGGTCAGGCGGTCACGCGGACGCGGCCCCGGGCGGTGTCGATCACCATGGGTGCAGAGATGAGCAACTCCGGGGCCAGTGCAGCATCACCGGCTGCCGAGGTGTTCGCCCTCGGGTCATGTGCCTCCGATCCGGATCGGTCGTTGCCGGAATGGCTCTGCTGCTCACCCCCACCGCCGACGTCGCCCCGGAACTGGCGGGGGTCGGCCTGGGACTGTCCGGACGGCGGGCTGGGCGTCTGCGGTGCCGGCTGGGCGGACTGGGGCTGAGCCAGCACCGGTGAGAGGCTGGGCGACAGTTCCACTTGAGCACGATCAACACTCAGCCCCTTGGCCTCCAGCGCTGAGCGAAGGCTGTCCAGCGATGAGGCCAGCAGTTCGCGGGCCTGCTCGCCGCCCACCTGAAATCGCAGCTTGGCAGCGTCGCCTTGCATGCTCAGATGAACCCGCATCTGGCCGAGGCCCTCAGGGTGCAGCCGCACCACCACACTCCCGGAAGAGGCCGGATTGGGCGGGGTGATCTGCGAGGAGGGCGACGCCGTTCGACCGACGGGCGTCGGCCGGCCGCTTCGCGAGCGGAGCTGGGACTCAACGGCATTGATGGCCCGCTGCACCTGTGCGGCGAAACCGGGGCTGGCCGGCAGGGCCTGGGCATCGGGCCGGGCTGCACCGGCCGACACGGCCGATCCCGAGGCGGCGGTCGTTGACGTGGCCGATGCGGCCGACCTGCCGCCAGCGGCCTCCGGCCTGGCCGCACCGGGGGCAGACGACGACGGCGAGGCAGAGGCGGTGGATTGCCCAGCGGACGAACTCTCGCCGGAGCCCGCAGACTCCTGCCGGGCCGGGACCGACGGCATCGCAGAAGCCGAGATGTGATCTGCGCTTCGAGCCGCCAGAGGATCCGCCGGCGATTTGACGGTCGCACCGCCGGAGATTGAGCCACCCGCACTGCGGCTGGCGGACCGCATCAGTCCCAGCGGATCAGCGCCGAACACGGTCGGACGCCCCGCCGGCAACGCAGCATCTGGCTGCATCAACAGCATGCGATTGAGCGAGTCGATGGTCATCGGCTGATCAAGGCCGCCACCCGCCTGGGCGAGTGCGCCGGCATCGGCAGCCGCCGAACCCGGCCGGCCCTGCGTCGGGGTATCGCCCGGCGAAGGCACCGGGCTGCTCGCTGGGGAGTCGGTTCCTGTCACGGCAGCAGCAGCTCCAGCGTCGCGACCAGCCGAGTCCGCCGAGCGCAGGGCTTCAAGCGTGCTTATCGCTGCCCCGGGGCGATCAGAGCCGATCGATGACGTTGCGGCAACGCCAGCCGGCCCGACGACGCCGGAAGCGTTGGGCGTGACTGTGTTCGTTCGGCTGCCGGTCGTCAACATGATCTGCGACTCACGGTCCAAGCCGGCATCACCGCCTGGGAACACCATCGTGAGGTCGATCACCTGATCAGCGTCGTTCCCGGGCATCACGTCGCTGGCATCGCCGTCTTTCAGCGCGGCTGCTTCAGATGCGTCCTGCTCCTCAGCCGTGTCCGCCTGATGCTGCTCGGCGTCGGTCGCCTGAGCGTCGGTGGACGACGCGGCGGGCTCGTCGATCGCGGGTTCCCGCCGTTCCTGCGCGGCCGAGAGGCCTTCCTTGCGCTCCCGCAGGGCACGCTCGAAGGTCGACTCTTCGACTGCCGAGGGGCGTTCACCCGCGGTGTTGCGGGCTCGGGAGGGCTTGTCCACGCCTGCGGATCCGCCGGCGCGGCCCGGGGCACCGATGGACATGCCGGAAAGAAGCTCGGTTACACGCTTTGCGGTTTGGGCTGTGAGTTTCATGGTCGACCGGCGCTGGCGGCGGCGGGAGGAGCTTCCACGCCGCGGGTGCGGAGTTGCTCAAGCAACTGCGCTGCCAGCCGATCGTCGGTCTTGATGAACTCGCCGAGAATGCGACTGCGGCTCTTCTCGGCCATGGCGGCCAGGTAGGTGATCACCTGATCGAGCTGTCCCGTGTCGATGAGGGCCTGGAGCACCTTGCGTCCGTCGGCAGGCTGCTGCGCCTCCAGCGCCGCCAAAGCCGCCTTGAACTGCTCGGTTTCGGCGGCCTTGCTGACATCGGCCTTGCGCTGCTCGAAACGCTTCTCACGATCAGCGAGCTGCTGCTTCTGGGTGTCAATTTGCGCCTGACGTCGATCGACCTCGGCCCTCAACTGCCGGAGTTCGTCGCGCAGCCGCTCGAGATTCTGGCGAGCAAGTTCGTCGTTCATCTTCTGACGCTCGATCTTCTCAGCGGCAGGCTCGGGCGGCTCGCTCATCTTGAGGGCCTCGGCGGCCTTCTTGTCAGCCTCGGCCTGAGCGGCTTTGTCGGCCTCAAGGCGACGGTTCTGCTCGGGAACGGTCTCCGCGAGCAGATCCTTGATCTGCCGGAGCCTGGCGACGTCAAGCCGGTCGGTCGCCCAGAGCATGCCGACGAATGACACCACTCCAAACAGGTTGATGAAGGCAAGAACAATGGCGGCTGTTGCAAGACTCTTCATGCAAGGGCTCCGGGATCGTTCGCGTCGGTCGAGAGCGGCTGATCAGCTTGCGATCTGAGCCGCGCCCGCATGATGTTCTGATCATCCTGCTCGAGGGCCTCGCGGCGGGCCTGCTCTGCCCGGAAGCGTGCCAGGGCCCGGTCGCGCAAGGACTGCACGGCTTTGCGGCGGATGCCGGCCTTGAGCAGATCGGCCCGGGCGGCCTCGGCCTTGACCGAGGCGCCGGCCATCTCGATGGCGGCACGCTGCAGCCGGAGCGTGCCGTGCAGTGCGGCGGCCGACCCGGCGCGCACCTCGGCCATATTGACCGGAGACGGAGCAGCCGCGCGGCCTTCAGCGGGCATGAGTCGACTGCGAAGGGTGTCTCGGCCCTCGCGAAGCTCGCCGGCGATGCGCTCGGCCCGCTGGCGGATGGCCAGTACGGCAGCATTGGCGGCGGCAAAGCGTGCCTGCTGCGCCTGCTCGGCGCGTTCGCGCATTTCAAGGACGGACTGGAGTTTGAAGCGGAAGCGGGGCATGGGTGGAGCCGAAAGGAGCGGCGGGCGGTTCAGCGAGCGGACGTTGCGGCGGGCTGCGGGGCGGGCCGGCCGGGGGCGACGACGTTGGCGTTGCCGGCCTCGAGCGCGAGCTTGACGGCCTTTGCGCGTGCGTCGGCGAAGGCTTCGGGCTTGTTGGAGGCCTGCTGGAGAATCTCGCAGATACGGGGGAAGAAGTCAATAGCCAGATCGGTCTCGGGGTTGGCGCCACGGACGTAAGCGCCGATCTGGAGCAGTTCCTCGACCTGGCGGTACGAGGCGAGCAGGCGGATGATCTGACGGCGGGCGGTGGTGTGGGTGGGGTCGCAGACATCGGAGGCGACACGCGAGACCGAGTCGAGCACATCGATGGCGGGGTAGTGGCCCTTCTGGGCGAGGGTCCGGGAAAGGATGATGTGGCCATCGAGGATACCGCGGGCGGCGTCGGCCACCGGCTCGGTCATCTCGTCACCCTCCACAAGGATGGTGTAGATGCCGGTGACTGAGCCGGCAGCGGCAGGGTTTCCCGGCCAGCGCGGGTCCAGAGCTCCGGCACGCTCAAGCATTCGGGCCATGGCGGAGAAGACACTGGGCGTGTATCCCTTGGCGGTGGGCGGCTCACCGACTGACAGGCCGATCTGCCGCTGGGCGTGGGCGAACCTGGTGACCGAGTCCTGCATGAGCAGCACGTGCTTGCCCTGGTCGCGGAAGTACTCGGAGATTGTGCAGGCGGCCATGGCAGCGCGGATGCGCATGAGCGGGGACTCATCTCCTGTGGAGGCGACGACGACCGACCGCTGCAGAGCCTTCTCGCCCAGGACGTGCTCGACGAAGTCTTTGACTTCGCGACCACGCTCGCCGATGAGTGCGAGGACGTTCACATCGGCCTGGCTGTGGGCGGCGATTGAGGCAAGCAGGGTGGACTTGCCCACGCCGGGACCGGCGAACACGCCCATGCGCTGCCCCCGACCCAGGGTGGTCATGACATCGATGGCGCGAACGCCGGTGGCGAGCGGCTGGGTGACGCGGGAACGGCTGAGCGGGGGAAGGGGCGCGGGGTCCAGTTCTCGCGGGGTCAGATCGTGCAAAGGCCCCTTGCCGTCGATGGGTCGGCCGAGCGCGTCGACCACGCGGCCGAGCATCGACGGGCCCACGCCGACGGTGCGCGTGGACTGGATGCCGACCACCGGATCGCCCGAGCGGATGCCGCCGACGGGACCGAGCATCATGACCACGGCCTGCTGGCCTGAGAATCCGATGACCTCGCCGAGAGTGGAGAACTCGTCGGGCTCGGGCACGCCGAGACTGGCCGAGAGGGCAACATCGGCGGTAAGGCGGGGAAGACGGACCAGCGAGCCGACGGGCAAAGGCAGATCATGCACCAGCACGGTGAGCCCGCGGAGGGCGGCGACGCGACCGGTGACCTGAATGGGCTGCACGGCGGCGGCGGTGTGCAGGCTGGAGGCGAAGATGCTCATGGCTTGCCTCCGGCGGGCGAGGGCGGGGCGGAAGAAGCTGGCGGTGCGGCGGGCGGTGCATCGGGCAGCAGAGCCTCGGTGATGCGTTGGAGCTGGGTGGCGATTGAGGCATCCAGTTCGCCCCCCAAGCCCATACCCGAGCCGCTCTGGCTGTCGGCAAGCCGCGCAACGCACGAACCCCGGCCCAGGGCCGGGTCGGTCAGCAGTTCAACGTGTTCAACGGCGGTGAAGCGGCTCATCAGGCCGGGCAGAGCCTCGGCGACCAGCTTCTTGTCATCAGGGTGCACGCGAACGATCAGGCGGGTGGCGCGCAGGACCATGGTCAGCACCGACTCGAGCTGGGCGTTGACGATGGACGGATCGGCGGCGACGGCCCGCTTGGTGATGCGCTCGGCCAGGAGCACAGCAAGACGGACGAGATCACGACGCGCATCGGCGACCATGGCGGTGCGCCTTGTCTCAAATTCAGCCAGTGCGGCCGACCAGCCGCTCTCGATGCGGCGGAGCAGTTCGGCATTCTCGGCGAGAGCGGCCTTGCGGCCCTGCTCGGCCCCAAGGCGGTGCCCTTCGGCCAGGCCATCGGTGATGCCTTCGGTCCGTCCGAGGCGTGCGGCGTCAGAGATGAGCCGCTTGCGCTCGGCGGCGGCGGCGGCGAGCACCTCAGAGGCCTGTCGCTGGGCGGCGGCGACGACCATCTCGCCCTGGCGGCGCAGGTCGCCAAGATCAAGCGCGACGGCCTGCTTGAATGCATTCTGCGCCTGGTTGGCTTTGAGCAGTCCCATGGGTGTGGCTCAGCTTCGTGCGGGCGGGACGGAGGGTCAGACCAGCAGTTCAGTGTCACCGCCCCGGCCGGAGATGATGATCTCGCCGGAGTCCTCCAGACGACGGACAATGTCGACAATGCGCTGCTGGGCGGCCTCGACATCGGACACCTTGACCGGTCCCATGAACTGCATGTTCTCGCGGATCATGCCGGCGGCACGCTCGGACATGTTGCGGAAGATCTTGTCCTTGAGCCCGTCGGAGGCGGTCTTGAGCGCCAGGGTGAGGTCGTCGTTGTCCAGCTCCTTGAGGATGGACTGGATGCCCTTGTCGTCGACGAGCTTGATGTCCTCGAAGACGAACATGAGACGGCGGATCTGCTCGACCAGATCGGGATCGTCGGACTCCAGGCCTTCCATGATGGACTTCTCGGTGGCGCGATCGGCGAGGTTGAGGATCTCAGCGACGGTCGGGATGCCGCCGGCCTTCTCCATGCTCTGCATGAGCATGCTGGAGAGCCGTGACTCGAGACCTTTTTCAACCTCTTTGATGACTTCGGGGTTGGTCTGCTCCATGTTGGCGACGCGCTTGATGACCTCGAGCTGCTTTTGAATCGGCAGCCCGCCGAGAATTTCAGCGGCCTTGTGGTGGGGCAGGTGGCAGATGATCAGCGCGATGGTCTGTGGGTGCTCGTCCTGGATGAACGTGAGCAGGTTCTCGCTCTCGGCCTTCTGCAGGAAGGCAAAGGGCGTCTTCTGGACCTGGGTCTGGATCTGCTGCAGGACGCGCTCGGCGGCCTTGGGATCCATGGAGTTCTTGAGCAGGGACTGGGCGTATTCAAGCCCGCCCTCGCTGGCGTACTGATTGGCCAGAGAGATGCTGTAGAACTCCTCGATGACCGAGGTGACCAGGCGTTCGGGAACGCGGCCAAGACCGGCCAGTTCGCGGGTGACCTCTTCGACGGTCTCGGGCTTCATGGACTTGAGCACCGAGGCACCGACATCCTTGCCCAGACTGAGCAGGAGGATGGCGGACTTGGTGATGCCGTCGAGCTTGTCGGCCGTCTCGGGGAGCTTCTCGTTGGGCTTGCGTGGCACGGATTACTCCTCGGGGGACATCCAGCGGTTGAGGACGGCGGCGGCATCCTGCGGTCTGGACTTGGCCATCTCGATGACCTGCTCGCGCTTCTTCTTGGCGGCAAGCTGGCCTTCCTCGAGTTCCAGGCCTTCCATCGGCGTGTCGCCCTCATTGGCTTCGCCGACGACGTCGCTGTCGGCGGACAGGGTCGGGGGCAGGCCCACGATGGCCTCGGCGGTGGGCAGCGTGAGTGGGCGAGTGGCCTTGCGGACCATCAGCAACATGGCACCGATAGCTCCGGCGGCCAGACCGGCGAGCACGATCTGGCGGACCAGGCCGCTGCCCACCAGGGACGACACGGTGGCGGCCATACCCGAGGCTCCGCCGGCGGAACCGCCGCCGACGCCGGGAATCAGGCCGGCCTGAGCGCCGGGCAGAGTGCCGGGGGCGAAGATGGGCACGGGAATCATGGAGACGACGACGTTGCGGTCCTCAGCGGCGGCGGCATCGGCGGGCGTTGCACCGGCCTCGGCGCTGGTGGCGCGAACCAGGGTGGCCAGTTCGGCCTCAAGGCGGGCTTTTTCCTTCTGGAAGCGGGCATCGATCTCGGCCTGGGTGGGCGGCGTAGCCGGAGCGCCGGCGGCGGGCTCGCCCTTTTCAAGCTGCACCAGCGAGGAGAGATACTCGCGGGAGATGCCGACCATGACGCTGATGCGGGTGGGCATGCCCCGCATGTCGACGATGGTCTCCTGGCGGGTGCCGGCGTCCACGGTGCTCTTGGTGGTGGTCTTCTCCTCGGTGCTCCGAGGACCGGCGGCGGCGGCGGCGGGTGCGGCGGTCATGGCGGCGTTGGCGGAGAAGCCCGGCTCGCCGCCGTTGGAACTGCCGTTGTCGGTGCGGTTGTTGCGTTCGGCGGAGGTCTCGGTGATCAGCGTGCCCTGGCCGACGGGCAGGAACTTGCGTTCGGTGATCTGACGGCGGGTGGTGTCCACCTGCGCCGAGACCGTGACCAGCACGCCGGGGATATAGGCCAGGGCGTTCTGCAGCTTCTCGCGGACGTAGCCCTCGACGCGGGCGACATGTTCCATGTAATCGCCGGCGGCGAAGTCCTCGGGCGAACGTCCGGAGAACTGGCGACCTGACGAGCCGTCGATGACGCGCACGTCGGTGACGCTCATGCCCGCCTTGGCACCGGACACCAGGGCCGCGATGGCATCGACCATGTTGCGGTCAACGGTGCGGACGCCGTCTGTGAAAACGGTGACCGAAGCAGTGGGCTTGCGGAAACGGGCGCCCATGCCGACGGTTTCCGGCGCATCGATGATGACGTTGGCGGACTTGACGCCCCGGAAGTTGGAGATGATGCGCGAGAGCTCATTCTGCAGCGCGGTGTTGAAGATCTGGTCGTTCTGGCTCTTGGTGTTCATCCAGTGCTGACTCTGGACGAGGTTCTGAAACAGCAGGTCCGTGTTGCTGCCCAGTTGACCGTTTTCCGTCAGAGCGGCGAGGATGAGCGAACGCTGCTCGGGCTTGACCATCAGACGGCCGTCGCGAGGCTCGTAGGCGATGTTCATCTGATCCAGAAAGGCGCGGGCCTTTGCCTGGGCTTCGACGGACATGCCGGGCATGAGATCCACCATCGTGGTGCGGGCTCCGCTCATGGCGACGACCAGCAGGCTGATCAGGGCGACGACCAGCAGGCCGGCGACCATGGCCATCTGCGGCCCGGGCAGCGATTTGAGGCTCTGCTTGATGGCCTGCATGCGGTCGTTGAAGCTGGGCACGGGCGGGGCTCCTGATCAGCCGGTGGTCGCCGAACGCGAGTCGTAGTGCGTTCGTCGGCCTCTTCGGTCGGCAACGGCGCAAAGAACGCAACAGCGAAACGCGCAAGGGAAACGCCCCGGTGCGCAGGAGTTGCCGGACGGCGACCGGGCGCGGGCGGCCCATTGGACGGAAAACAGCAACGCCCCGCGGCACGGGCGGCGGGGCGCATGGACGGTTGCGGGGTGATTTGGGTGAGGGTCCGCCGGTGACCGAGGGCCGGACTCAGATTCGGACCTGCTTGACCTCGTCGTAGGCCGCCTGCACCTTGTTTCGGAGGGCCAGGAGCATGCGGAAGGCGGCGTCGGCCTTCTGGGTTTCAGCGAGAACGCCTTCAAGGTCGGTCCGGCGGCCGGTGGCCAAGTCCTCGCCGGCCTGAGCGCCCTGGTTCTGCAGGCGGTTGACCTCTTCGATCTGGTTCATCAACGAACGGGCGAAGCTCTCGCCGCCGGCGGGCGCAGAACCCTTGGGCTCCACGGGGTCGGCCGGCGAGGCCGTTACCGTGGGACGCTGGAGGCCCCGGAGGGCGGGATTCGAAATGGAACGGAGTGGATCGTTCATCGCCAAGGGGCTCCCGAGGAACAAGTCTACGGGAACTCCGTTTCCCGGCCAAACTGGACGCTGGTATTGTCGGCTGGGATCAGGGCGGGGAAGCAGAAGTCAGGACAGGGGCGAACACCCCGGTCAGCGGGTCAGGGCGACTCAGTCGGTCAGGCGAGCAGGCGGAGGGAGGAGGAGATCATCTGCTTGGTGGCCTCGGCGGCCATGACGTTCGCCTCGTAGGCCCGCATGGCCTCCAGGGCGTTGATGTTCTCCTCAACGCTGTTGACGTTGGTCTCGGCGATGTAGCCCTTGTAAGGGCCGTCCTTGTAGGCGAGGGGGTGGTCGGGGTCGTACTCACGGACGTTGGGCGGGGCTTGGCGGTCGGTGAGGATGGCCTTGACCTGCACGCCGAAGTCTTTGCCGCCGGCGGTGCCGGACTGCGGGTTGCCGGGCGCAAAGACGGCAAAGCGACGCTGATAGGGGTTCAGCCGGCCGGACTCGTCGAACAGTGTGGAGGAGTTGGCCAGGTTTGCGGAGGCGACCTCGAGCCGGATGCGCTGGGCGACCATGCCGCTGGTGGAGATGTCCAGTGCGCCGTACATAGGGAAACTCCTCAGGGGGTCCGATGGGTGCTGCGAAGATCAGGCAGCAAGCGGCGTGCTAGACGCGTTCGGCGATGGCGGAGCGGATCAACTCGAAGCGGCTGCGGAGCAGGTCGTTGGCGACGCGGAAGGTGGTGGCGTTCTCGACGAGCGACTGCATGAGGCCCTCGACATCGCGGTTGTTGCGGTCGTTGAGCAGCAGACCGCCGGAGCCGGACTCGGTGCTGGGAACGAGGGTGAGGCGACCGCCGGGGCCGGTTCGCAGTTCGCGGGACTCGGCCAGACGGAGTTCGCCATGGCTGCCGCCGGTGGTCTGGCGGCGGGCGTCGACGGCCTCGGCGAGGGTGCGCTGGAAGTCGCGGACGGAGACGTCCTGCTGAAGATATCCGGGGGTGGAGATGTTGGCGATGTTGCCGGCGATGAAGGTGTGGCGCTGGGCGGCGAAGGAGGCGAGGGATTGGAGCGCGGGGATGGCGCCGGCATTGGTGACGTCGAGGATGGACATGGCGCGGGGTCCTGATGCCGACGGGGCGGGTGCAAGGGCGGAGAGGCTGGGTCAGAGGGCAACGTCGACGAGGTTGAGTTCCTTCCAGCGCTTGAGCTTCAACCCGAGGGTGCGGACACCGATGCCCAGGACCTGGGCGGTCTTCTGGCGGTGGCCGTTGAAGCGGCTGAGGGTGTAGATAATGGCGTCGCGTTCGATGTCCTCCAGCGGGCGATCGGTGACGCGGACGAGTCCGTCCAGCACGCCGGAGGCGGTGACGGCCGGACCGGAGAAGGGCTTGGGCTCGGGCATGCCGACCATGGGGCCGGTGCCGACCGATGCCTCACCGTGACCGACGATGGTCGAGAGCGTGGCCGGGGCAAGGCCGGCGCCGGGGACGGCGATGGCCCCTTCGGGCATGGCGTTCACGACGGTGCCGGCGGAGAGCCAGGGGCCGACGACGCCGGCGTCGATGACGCCGGACCGGCACAGAGCGACCGCCCGCTCGCAGATGTTGTGCAACTCGCGGACGTTGCCGGGCCAGGAGTAGGCGGCGAGCACCGCGACGGCGTCGTCGCTGAGCTCGGGAGCGGTGCGGCCGTCGCGAGCGGCGGCGCAGGCGAGGAAGTGGCGGGCGAGGTCGGGGACATCCTCCAGGCGATCGCGAAGCGGCGGGAGGTGGATGGGCAGCACGTTGAGGCGGAAAAACAGGTCCTGCCGGAAGGCGCCCCGGGCGATGGCCTTGGGGAGGTCCTGGTTGCTGGTGGCGACCACGCGGACGTCGCAGCCGATGGGCATGGAGGAGCCGACACGCTCAAAGACGCGTTCCTGCAGCACGCGGAGGAGTTTGGCCTGGATGCGGGTGGGGATTTCGGAGATTTCGTCGAGCAGCAGGGTGCCGCCGTCGGCCAGTTCAAAGCGGCCCTTGCGGAGCTTCTCGGCGCCGGTGAAGGCGCCGCGTTCGTGACCGAACAGTTCAGACTCAAGCAGCGACTCGGAGAGAGCGGCGCAGTTAAGACCCAGGAAGGGTGCGGCGGAACGAGGGGAGGTCTCGTGGATGGCGCGGGCGACGACCTCCTTGCCGGAGCCGGACTCGCCGCAGATCAGAACGGTGCCGTGGCTCTCGGCGACGGCGAGCACCTGCTCCTTGACGCGGCGCATGGCCGGAGAGGAGCCGATGAGGCGTTCAATTCCGAACAGCGAGGAGGCGCCCGCCGGGCGCTGAGCAGGGGCGACGCTGACGTTGCCGCCGGCCTTGAGCAGGGCATTCTCGCGGAGCACGCGGATGTGCTCGATGGCCCGCTTGACGGAGATGATCAGTTCGTCACCTTCGAAGGGCTTGGTGATGTAGTCGAAGGCGCCCATCTTGACGGCCTTGACGGCGGTCTCGACGGTGCCGAAGGCGGTCATCAGAACGACGGGGAGGTCCTCGTCGATGGTGCGGATGCGCTCAAGCAGTTCGATGCCGGTCATGCCGGGCATCTTCAGGTCGGTGACCACCGCGTCGGGGCGACGGCGGGCGATCTGCTCGAGGGCGGCCTGACCGCCGTCGGCGACGACGACCTCCAGGCCGGCGCGGCTCAGGGTCGTGGAGACCGAGTCGCGGAGGAGTTCCTTGTCGTCAACAACCAGAACCATGGGCATGGGCGAGTCTCCGGGTGCGGCACTTGCGTGTCGCCGAGGAGTCATCGGACGCATGCCCTGCGCCCGCTGCAATTCCTGCGCACTGGCACTCACCCCAATCCGCGGGGGACCGAGGCGGCGGAAGTGAAGTTCGGGTGACCCGAACAGCGTGGATCCGGGGCGGGACGACCGTCAGAGGGGCCGAGATGCCCGATGGTCTGCGGGAACGCGGGACCGAAGCTGGGGGTGCT
>JAJTDF010000124.1 GCA_021294835.1 Planctomycetaceae bacterium | reverse complement strand
GGGGGCTTGGCGGGGCCGGGCTTTTCGTCGTCGTCGTCGTCGTCGAAGTCGAGGTCCTTAAGGAGTTGAGAGATGTTGACGTCGTTGTCATCGTCGTCGTCAAGAAGGGACTTGCGGGGGGCCGGCGGTGCGGCGGCGGGGGGCTTGGGCGGTGAGGTGCGGCCGGCGGCTGGGATGCCGGGACGGCCATCCTCGGAGGCGGCGGCAACGAGGCCGGCGGCGTAGGCGTCCTTGGCGTCGATGTCGCACGGGAAGCCGTCGATGCGGACGACGAAGACGACGGGGCCGACGGCGAGGAGATCACCCGGGGAGAGTTCGGCGGTCTTGGCCTTCTGGCCGTTGACGAAGGTGCCGTTGGCGGAGCCGAGGTCGGTGACGGTGACCTCATCGCCGTCGTGCTTGAGTTCGCAGTGGCGGCGGGAGACGGAGGGGAGGGGGATGCGGAGCCGAGCGTGCTCGTCGCGGCCGATGACGGTGGTATCGCGTTCGAGCTTGAATTCGCGGCTGGAGCCATCGGCCCGAACCATGACAAGAGACACGTCCACGCGGGCTCCCTTCGATATCCGATGCGGCGAGGCGACAATGATGCAGCAGGAACGAGCACAGGAGAAGGGGCGGCGGTGAGCGGACCACCTCTCATGAGCGGATCGAAGGCTAGACGGGGACCGGGCGCGGGGGACGAGGGGGGGGACGGGGGCGGTTCGGACGGAGGCGGCGCGGGTGGCGGGGGGCGGGTGGTGCGGCTGGAGCAGGTGGGGGCGGGGGCTGGGACGAGCGCGGCGGGGGCTGCGGGCGGCGTGGTTCTCGGGCCAGAGGGTGCGGGCGGGGGCTCGGCGCGGGCGGCGTTGCGGTGGGGTGACGGTGGAATGCAGGGCGGGATGGCGAGCGGGGTGCGGTCGCTGTACATCCACACGCCGTTCTGCGTGCACAAGTGCCATTACTGCGACTTTTACTCGTTTGTGGACAATCGCGACCAGCAGGGGGCGTTTGTGGAGCGGCTGACGGCCGAGTTGCGGGCGCTGGCGGTGCACGCGCGGGATGAGGCGGGGCGGAAGGTGCGGCTGGAGAGCATCTTTGTGGGCGGGGGGACGCCGAGTTTGCTGCGGACGGATTTGTGGGAGCGGGTGCTGGGGGTGCTGCACGAGGGGTTTGGCTTGTCGGGGATGGGGGCGGGCGGGGAGCGTGAGCGGGGTGAGAGGGGTGAGGGGCGGGAGGGGGGTGAGTTCACGGTGGAGTGCAACCCTGAGAGCACGACGGCGGAGTTGCTGAAGGTGCTGGTGGCGGGGGGCGTGAACCGGGTGAGCGTGGGGGCGCAGAGCTTTGACACGCGGCACCTGGCGACGCTGGAGCGGTGGCACGAGCCGGTGAATGTGGAGCGGGCGATTCGGCTGGCGCAGGAGGCGGGGGTGGCCAGGCAGAGCGTGGACTTGATCTTCGGGGTGCCGGGGCAGAGCGTGGCGGAGTGGCGGGCGGACCTGGAGCGGGCGCTGGCGCTGGGGACGGGGCACCTTTCGTGCTACAACCTGACGTATGAGCCGAATACGGCGATGACGGTGCGGCTGAAGCGGGGGGAGTTTGTGCCGGCGGATGAGGACACTGAGGCGGAGATGTTTGAACTGACGGGCAAGGTGCTGGCGGATGCGGGGCTGGGGCGGTATGAGGTGAGCAACTACGCCAGGGCGGGGCAGGAGAGCCGGCACAATCTGGTGTATTGGCGGCAGGGGCAGTGGCTGGCGGCGGGGCCGAGCGCATCGGGGCATGTGTGGGCGGGCGGGGGGGCGGGTGGTGGAGCCAAGGGCGGGTGGCGGTGGAAGAACGTGGCGAATCTGGGGACGTATCTGTCGCGCAGTGATGGCGGGTATGCGCCGGCGACGGATGTGGAAGCGCCGGACGCGGGGCGGGCGGTGCGGGAGCGGCTGATGACCGGGCTGCGGTTGGCGGAGGGCGTGGACGGCGCGGCGGTGATGGCCGATGCGGAGGCGGCGTGCCCGGGGAGCGGGGAGCGGCTGGCGGCCAAGTGGGCGGAGTTTGCCGGGGACGGGCTGCTGCGCGAGGAGGAGGGCGTGCGGGGGCGGTGGCGGGTGAGTGAGCGGGGGTGGCTGCTGGCGGACTTTGTGGCCAAGCGGCTGATGGCGTGTGTGGGGTGAGGTGGGTGAAGGCGGGCGGCGCGGGGGTACGCTTGCGGTGCCATGGGCGTGCAACTTGTTGTGTTCAAGCGCGATCTGCGGGTCCGGGACCATGCGGCGTTGTGCAACGCTGCGGCGCGGGGGCCGGTGCTGGGGTTGTATGTGTATGAGCCGGAGATGCTGGCGCACGAGACGCACGATGCGGCGCACCTGCGGTTTGTGAACGAGAGTCTGGCGGAGTTGGCGGGGGCGCTGCGGGAGCTGCACGTGCCGCTGGTGGTGCTGCACGGGGCGATGCCGGAGGTGCTGGAGCGGGTGGATGCGGGGCTGAGGCGGGTGAGTGGGGGCAGGCTGGGCATCGCCGGGCTGCACAGCCATGAGGAGACGGGGCACGGGGTGGGTTATGCGCGGGACAAGCGGGTGGCGGCGTGGTGCCGGCAGCGGGGGATTGTGTGGGAGCAGCCGTGGCAGTTTGGGGTGGTGCGGGGGTTGAAGTGCCGCGATGGCTGGGCGAAAACGTGGAACCAGCGGATGAGCGGGGCGGCGCTGGGGGTGCCGGCGGTGGATGCGGCGGGCCAGCGGGGCGTGTGGGCGGCGGTGCGGGCGTGGGAGGGGGAAGGGGACGAAGGTGGATTGCGGAGCGGGATTCGGACGGCGGCGGAGCTGGGGGTGGCGGAGACGAAGATGGTGGAGGTGGAGGCGGGGACGGGGGGCATGGGGGGGAGCGGGCGGGCGGAGGCGGTGCTGGAGGACTTTCTGGAGCGGCGGGGGGTGAACTACCGGGCGGATATGTCATCACCGGTGGCGGGGTGGACGGGGTGCTCGCGGCTGTCGGCGCATCTGGCGTATGGGACGATCTCGCTGCGGCGGGTGCATCACGCGGCGCTGGAGCGGGAGGAGGCGCTGCGGGCGGCGGTGGAGGCGGGAGCGAAGGTGGATCGGCGGTGGCTGGGTTCGCTTGTGAGCTTTCAGGCCAGGCTGCGGTGGCACTGCCACTTCATGCAGAAACTGGAGGACGAGCCGGCGATTGAGTTCCGGAACATCAACCGGGCGTTTGACGGGCTGCGGGAGGCGGAGTGGGAGACGGCGGTGAGCCGCGAGCGGTTTGCGGCGTGGCTGGAGGGGCGGACGGGGTACCCGATGGTGGACGCGGTGATGCGGTGTCTGGCAGCGGGCGGGTGGATCAACTTTCGGATGCGGGCGATGGTGGCGAGTTTTTCGGCGTATCACCTGTGGCTGCACTGGCGGGAGCCGGCGGTGGAGCTGGCGAGGCGGTTCCTCGACTTTGAGCCGGGGATCCACTTTGCGCAGTTTCAGATGCAAAGCGGGGTGACGGGGATCAACACGGTGCGGATCTACTCGCCGAGCAAGCAGGTGAGCGATCAGGACCCGAAGGGGGTGTTCGTCCGGCGGTGGGTGCCGGAACTGGAAGGGGTGCCGGATGAGTTTCTGGCCAATCCGGAGCAGATGCCGGCGCTGACGCAGCACATGGCGGGGTGTGTGATCGGGCGGGATTACCCGGCGCCGATCGTGGATCATGCGACGGCGTATCGGGAGGCGCAGGCGCGGATCTTCGCGCGGCTGGGGGAGCCGGCGACGCGGGCGGCGGCGGCGAAGGTGTACCAGAAGCACGGCTCGCGGAAGCGGCCGGAGCGGCGGCGGTGAGGGGGTGGCCAGGTGGCCCAATGGTCAAATGGTCAAAAGGGGCGAATGGCCAAAGAGAGGCGCTGCGGCATGTGGGGCGCCGGGTTGTCAGCGGGCGGGGGATGGCGGGGCAAGCCGGGCGGGCTGGGCGACGGTTCGGGCGGAGGTGACGTTGCCGGTGTTGAGGGTGGAGGCGGGCTCGAAGAGGAGGACTTCGACCTCGTGCTCGGCGACGGGGCGGTGCTCGACCCCTCGGGGCACGACGAGGAACTCGCCGGCGTGGAGGGTGACGGCGCGGTCGCGGAACTCCATGACGAATGAGCCTTTATGGACGAGGAAGAGTTCGTCTTCGGCGTCGTGGAAGTGCCAGTCGAAGGCGCCCTGGAACTTGACGAGCTTGACCTGCTGGCCGTTGAGGTCGGCGGCGATGCGGGGCGACCAGTGGTCGGAAAAGGTGGCAAAGGCGTCGCGAAGATTGACCTTCATGATGGAGGGTAGAGCGGGGTGTCTGGTGGCGGTCGGCGGGCGGTCGGCGGTGTAGGCTTGGGCCTATGGCCAAGCGCACAGGATCGTCGGGCAAAGCGGCGGGTTCGGCAACGGGGTCGGTGGGGTGGAGCGGCGGGGAGGGTGTGGGGGGGATGCTCAATGGCTTGCCGCTGAGTGAGTATGCCGAGCGGCGGCAGCGGGTGCTGGAGGCCCTGGGCGGGAGCGTGGGGCTGGTGATGGCGGGGGATGAGAGCGAGCACCTGCCGGTGGGGCGGTGGCGGCCGGATGCGTTCTTTATCTATCTGACGGGGATCACGCGGGAATCTGGCGCGGCGGTGGTGTTTGACCCGACGGCGGAGGACCCGACGCGGCGGATCATGCTGCTGTTGCGGCCGGTGAACCCGGAAGCGGACCAGTGGACGGGGTTCCGCGAGATGATCGGGACCGACCTGCGCAAGCGGTATAGGTTCTCGAGCATCATGCGGATCGGGGCGCTGGCGGAGGTGCTGTGCCAGGCGGCGCGGCGGAGCAAGAAGCTGGCGTGCCTGCACCCGTTCACCAACTACAACCAGCCGGTGTCGGCGGATCTGGCGACGTTCCGGCGGGTGACCGAGCGGATCCCCGGGTGCGGGATTGAGGACCGGACGGACGTGCTGCGGGGGATGCGGTCGTGCAAGTCGGCCCGTGAGGTGGGGCTGATCCGCCATGCGGTGCAGATCACCGCGGGTGGGTATGAGGCGGCGTGCAAGGTGATTCGGCCGGGGGTGACGGAGGCGGTGGTGCAGCACGCGATGGAGTCGGCGTATCGGGAGTTGGGGGCGGCGGGGCCGACGGGGAGCGTGCACGCGTACAACCCGATCGTGGGCAGCGGGGTGCGGGGCACGGTGCTGCACTACAACGACAACGACGGCCCGCTGGAGGACGGCGACCTGCTGGTGATTGACTCCGGCGCGCAGCACTTTGGCTACGCGGCGGACATCACGCGGACGTATCCGGTGAGCGGGAAGTTCACTGCTGAGCAGCGCGAGTTGTATGAACTGGTGCTGGAGGCGCAGCGGGCATCGATCGCGGCGGTGAAGCCGGGGGCGACGATGACGGACGTGAACAACGCGACCAAGCGGGTGTTTGAGAAGGCGGGGATGCTGGACCATTACCCGCACGGGATCGGGCACCAGTTGGGCTTGGAGGTGCACGACACGCAGACGCACGCGCCGCTGGCGGCGGGGAACGTGATCACCATTGAGCCGGGGTTGTACATCCCGGCGCGGAAGATCGGCATCCGGATTGAGGATGACATTCTGGTGACCAGCAAAGGCGCAGACAATCTGTCTTCGGAGATCCCCAAGAGCGTGAAGGATGTGGAGGAGATGATGGCGGGGTGAAGAGGGCGAGGGGGGTGAGGGGGCGAGGGGGGTGAGCGTTCAGGTGTGGGTGATCTGGATGAGGTTGCCGCAGGTGTCGTCAAAGACGGCGGTGGTGACGGGGCCGTGGTTGGTGGGGGGCTGGGTGAAGCGGACGCCGAGGGCGCAGAGGCGGGCGTGTTCACGCTGGACGTTGTCGACCGCGAAGGAGGCGGCGGGGATGCCGCGCGGCGACGAGGGCGGCTTTGTAGGGTTTGGCGGCGGGGTGGGCGTCGGGCTCTAAGAGCAGTTCGGGGCCGGCGGGGTGTTCGGGGGAGACGACGGTCAGCCAGCGGTGGGGGCCGAGGGGGATGTCGTTCTTGGTTTGGAAGCCGAGGATGCGGGTGTAGAAGTCGTGGGCCTTGGCTTGGTCGTCGACAAGGACGCTGGTGAGGTGGATGCGCATGGGTGGAGGGTGGGTGGGAGGGCGGC
>JAJTDF010000123.1 GCA_021294835.1 Planctomycetaceae bacterium | reverse complement strand
AGCCCGGCAAGGTGGCCATGACTGCGTGCATGCGGAAGCTGTTGACCATCCTCAACGCCCTGGTCCGTGACGACAAGCTCTGGGGCGAAAAAAACTCGAAAGAGGCTTGACAATCAACACAGTCGCTTCGCTCCTTCGCTGACCTCTCTTCTCTTCTGCCTTGAACTCCTCGACAAAGACGCAAGACCAGTGAGTGTCAGCAAAGGAGCGAAGAAAGCGAAGAAAGACCACACCCAAACGCCCTCACATCACCCCCATCAGCCGCCCGCCTTGATTTTGCCAATTTGCCATTTTGTATCTTTGCAGCCCCTCACCCCACCGCCCGCAACCCCCGCTGAACCGTCGTCCGGTACGCCATCACCGCCGGCAGCACGCCCGCCAGGCACGCCAGCACCACCGCCCCCATCGCCACCGCCACAAACGCCCGCACCTCCAGCGTCGGGTCCACCACCAGGCCCGTCCGCCGCTGCAACTCCGCCACCACCACACCCGTCCCCAGCGCCGCCGCCGCCGCACCCACCCCCGCCCCCAGCAGCCCCAGAATCGCCGACTCGGTCATCACCAGCCCGAACACCCGCCTCTTGCTCGCCCCCAGCACCCGCAGCACCGCAATCTGCCGCCGCCGCTGCTCCATCGAGTTGTACAGCGCCAGCGCAATCGAAATCGCCGACGACACCAGCACCACCGCCGCGATCGCGATCAAGATCCGGTCGATGTTCCCGATGATCTCAAGCAAGCGATCAATCTCGCGTGACGGCCTGGCCACCGTCAACCGCACATCCCGCCGCAACTGATCAAACACCGCCCCGATCGCCGGCGACCCTTCGGATCCCTCCCGCGTCTTCACCCGAATGTACACCCCGGTGATCAGTTTCTCCTCCGGCCGCAGGTTCTCCTTCGTCGGCTCCGGCACGCTCTCCGCCGGACGACCCGCCGCCCGCGCATCGGCGTGCCGCCGCTCGTCCGCGTGGATGATCCACGTGCTGTCCAGCGAAATGAACACCGCCCGGTCATGCGCCGAGCCCGTCGGCTCCAGAATCCCCGCGATCACATACGGGAACTCATCGTGCACGTGCATGTCCGCCTCTTCAGGGCTCATCCCCTCCACCTTCGGCGTCCCCCGCCCCGCCCCGTGCGTGATCACCAGCTTGTCCCCCACCTTCGCGCCCGTCGCCTCCGCTACGCCCGCCCCCAGCACCACATCAAACGTGTCCTTCATGAACGCCCCCGCCCGCAGCCGGAACCCCCGCCCGTTCGCACCCGCCTCCGGCCGGAACTTCTCAAAGAACGCCGGCACCGTCGCCATCGTCGGGAAGCCGCGGAAGTTGTCCCCCTGCTGCACCGGAATCGCGTACTCCAACCGCGGGTCCTCGGCGATCTTCTCGTAAATGTCCATCCGCAGCGCCCGCGCCGGCGCCGCCGCGTAGAACACCGAATTCAGCACCGACGCCAGCGGGCTCGCATCCGCCGACACCAGAATGTGCATGTCCCCCGTTCCCCGCTGGAACGACTGCCGCCCCGCCTCCCGCATGCTCAGCAGCAGCAGCAGCAGCGCCACCGCCACACCCACCGTCAGCACCGTCACCACCGTTGACGGCAGCCTGGCCAGCAGACTCTTTCGCACCAGCGTCAGATCAGTCATGGGTTCACTTCGCTCAGTCAGCCAACATCCGCTTCACGCACATCCGCACCCGTCTCACACCCCCGCCGCCGCCCGCACGCCCCCGCCCAGCCGCTCACGCCTGGCAAACCGCGCCCCCATCGCCGGGTCATGGCTCACGCACAGCAGCGCCGCACCCGCCGCGCGGCAACTCTCCTGGATCACATCCATCGCCCCCGCCGCCGTCTCCGGGTCCAGGCTCGCCGTCGGCTCATCCGCCAGCACCAGCTTCGGCCCGCACGCCAGCGCCCTGGCCACCGCCACCCGCTGCTGCTGCCCCACCGATAGCCGCTCCGGCTCCGCCTCCGGCCGCTCAATCCCCAACTGCCGCAGCAACTCCGCCGCCCGCCCCCGCCGCTCCCCGGCGCCAATGCCCCCCAGCATCATCGCCAGCTCCACATTCTCCAGCGCCGTGAACCCGTTGAGCAACTGAAAGGTCTGGAAGATCATCCCGATCCGCCGCCCCCGAAACGCATCCCGCGCTGCCCCCCGCAACGCGTGCACCTCCTGCCCCGCCACCTCCACCGTCCCCTCCTGCGGATCCATCAGCCCCGCAATCAACTGCAGCAGCGTGCTCTTGCCCGCCCCCGACGGCGCCGTCAGCAGCATCTGCTCCCCCGCCCCCAGCCGCAGGCTCGCCACATCAATCAGCCACCCCGGCCCGCCCCCGGCATGCCGGAACTTCAGACCCTCAATCCGCAACGCGGCCCCGCCCGTGTCAGTCTGGTCTGTCGCGCTCATCGCCCCGAGGGTACCCACCCCGCTTGCACTCTCCCGCCCCGCCCCCTCACCCTCTCACCCCCCGCCCCAAAAACGAACAGGCCCCGCCGGCGTAAACCGACGGGGCCTGCCACACACCATGGCGCTCCCACCCAACGCCGCGTCCTCCTCGCGGCCCCACCTCCCCCCTCATCTGCAACTTCGCGAACTTCGCGCTTACGGGCATCCGGCCGCGAACGACGCGATGAACGCGTTGAAGTCATCACCGGTGATCAGCCCATCACCCGGCGGCGTCCCGCCGATCGCCACGATGTCCGCCAGCAGATCACCGCTCGCAAACGCGTTGATGAACGCGTTGAAGTCGTCGCCAGTCAGCAGCCCGTCCGCCGGCGGCAGCCCGCCCACCGCCACAATGTCCGCCGGGCACACGCTCGGCGGCACCGTCGGCACATCAATCCCCGCCGCCGTCACGCCGCTCTCGGCGCCCGGCTTGAACAGCCCCACCACGCCGTCGCCCGTCGTCGGCGCCGCGTTGCTGACAAACGAGAAGTTGTACAGCGTGCCCCACCGGATCGCATTCGCGTTCGCATTGCTCGCAAACGCCTCGCACGCAAACGTGATCGTGTTCCCCACCCGGCTGCTCAGCCACGGCGCGTTGGAGTACGGCTCGCCCGAGTGGCTCGCCGGAGCGTGGAAGTAGATCTGCGACACCGTCGCGCTCGCCGGCAGCGGCACCGTGAACGACCCGCCCGAGCGGTCGCTGTTGATGTTCATCACCGCGTACTCATACCGCCACAGACCGCCGCCCAGGTCCACCACCTTGCTCGCCACCACAAACCGCGTCGTCACGCTCGCCGGCAGCGTGTTCCCGCCCGGAGGCGTGAACGTCGGCGTCGGGTTCGCCACCGTCAGATCCGCGTTGCGGATCTTCACCGTCGGATCCACCAACTGCCACGCATACACCGCCGGCTTCTCCTGCCGCTGCCCCGTCGTCCCGGTTGACAGGAACGACTGCGACTGCGCGAACAGCGTCGCCGGGTTCACCTCCCGCCACGTGAAGTTGTTCAGCCCCCGGTTCCACTGCGCATCATCCGCCGTCACATACTGGCAGTCCACAAAGTACCGCGAACCCGTCGTCTCCAGCTCCGCCGTCGGAACCTGAATCCGCCCCGCGATCCGCGTGCTGCTGCTCGGGCTCCCGTGCGGCCACGAGAACGCGCCCGTCGTCGCGTTCACCTGCGACCGGGGCCCCAGATACCCGAACTGCCCGTTCAACCCCGACCCATACGTGTCCGAACAGTTCACCCCCAACTGCGCCGTCCCGTTCGGCGTCGACTGGCACGTCCCGCACGACGGCGAGTTGGTCGCCAAAAACCCGTGCTTCAGCCACGACTGCCCAACCTGCTCGAACCGGTTGTTCTTCAGCCGATACATGTTCTGCCCGATCACCGGGTGCCGGTTGGTGTTCTGCACCCACTCCGCCCAATAGTCCCCCTTGTTGCACGCGTCCGTCCCCACCGCAAACGCATGCATCCCGTTCAGCGGCCCCGGCGGCGTCGTCCCGCTGGTGTACGTGTACGACTGCATGTCCACCAGCTCCCGCACCCACACATCCGGCCCGATGTTGATCACCACCGGCACCGGCAGGCTCATCCGCAGCCCAAACGTCCCCGTCGCCCCTTGATACCCGCTCACCCGGATGTAATACGTCTGCCCCGCCGTCGGCACAAACGTCAACTGGCTCCGCGTCCCGCACGAATCGTCATTACACGCGATCGCCGGCCCCCCGCACGCGGTGTGAATCGACACCACGCTGTCGTAGTTCGTCCCCGTGCACAAACTCACCTGCACATCCGCCCCCGCCTCCCCCGCCGTCGGAACATACTTGTACCACACGTCCGGCGCCGTCTCCGACACGCACGCCGACCCGTCGTTCGTCGAACCCACCGTGCTCCCCGAATACGTCGTCCCCGTCACAATCAACTGCGCGCTCCCGCACGCGTTCTGCGCCGTCTGCCCCCACGCCACACCCCCGCCCCCGCCCACACTCCCCAGCCCCGCCGCCAGCATTAGCCCCAGTCGCCGCATCCGCGCTCCGTTCACCATGGCATAGCCCTCATCTGAGCGCAACCACACCGCCCGCGGCATCCCACAAGCCCAAGCCTGCCCGCCGCGTCGCCGGTCGCTCCGCTCAACCTACCGCGCCCGCCCGCTGCCGCCACCACTTTGCCCAGCTTCCCTCCCAAATCCTGCAATTCACCCTCAACCGGTCAAACCCTCGCCACCCCCCATTCAGGCATCCCCCTCTCCCGCCGATTTCCCCTCAACCCACCCCACTCCAGGCCCCTCCCACCCCACTCCCCCCACATCCCCCGCTCCCCCGCCGTTCCTTGGCCATCTGGCCCCCCTCCCCCCGTTTACCCTCCCCACCCATGGCACGACTCGATTACCACACCGCCGGCGAATCCCACGGCCCCGCCCTCCTCGCCTTCATCCAGGGCCTCCCCGCCGGCCTCCCGGTCGACTTCGACTTCATCAACGCCGAACTCCGCCGTCGCCAGGGCGGCTACGGCCGCGGCGGCCGCCAACGCATCGAGACCGACACCGCCGAGCCCCTCTCCGGCATCCGCCTGGGCAAAACCACCGGCAGCCCCATCGCCCTCCGCATCCCCAACAAAGACAGCCGGCTCGACGACCTCGAACGCACGCCCCCCGTCCACACCCCTCGCCCCGGACACGCCGACCTCGCCGGCAGCGTCAAATACCTCACGACCGACTGCCGCGAAACCCTCGAACGCGCCAGCGCCCGCGAAACCGCCGCCCGCGTCGCCGCCGGCGCCCTGGCCCGCTGCCTCCTCCGCGCCCTGGGCATCGAGTGCTTCGGCTTCGTCCGCTCCGTCCACCAGGCCGCCACCTCCGTCCAGGTCACGCCCGACAACCACGCCCAACTCCTCGCCCTGCGCGACGCCTCCGACACCTACTGCCCCGACCCCGCCGCCACCGAGGCCCAGCACGCCGTCATCCGCCAGGCCAAGGTCGACAAAACCACCGTCGGCGGCATCGTCGAGTGCCACATCTTCAACTGCCCACCCGGCCTCGGCTCCACCATGCACTGGGCCGACCGGCTCGATTCCCGCATCGCCGCCGCCGTCATGGGCATCCAGGCTTTCAAGGGTGTCGAGATGGGCCTGGGCATGGCCACCGCCCAGCGCTTCGGACACGAAGTCCACGACCCCATCGCCTTCAACCCCGCCCTCGCCCACCTCCCCTCCCTCGGCTTCACCCGCGAATCCAACAACGCCGGCGGCACCGAAGGCGGCATGACCAACGGCGCCCCCATCGTCGTCCGCGGAGCCATGAAGCCCATCAGCACCCTCCTCCGCGGCATGCCCTCGGTCGACCTCAACACCAAACAGCCCGCCCAAAGCGCCTACGAACGCTCCGACATCTCCGCCGTCGCCGCCGCCAGCGTCGTCATGGAAAACGTCGTCGCCTTCGAAGTCGCCCGCTCCCTCCGCGAAAAGTTCGGAGCCGACTCCCTCACCGAACTCCTCGCCCAATACCAGTCCTACCTCACCCTCGCCCGCCAACTCCCCCTCGCCTGAACCAGCCCACCACCCCTGCGCCCTCTTCCCGCCTTCATTTGACCATTTGTCCATTTGACCATTTCTCTCTCCCCCGCCTTCATTTGATCATTTGACCATTTGTCCATTTGACCA
>JAJTDF010000006.1 GCA_021294835.1 Planctomycetaceae bacterium | reverse complement strand
CCGAAACGGCCGGGCCCCGCGGCCGATATCCAACGCGATGCGGCTGAGAGGGGCCGCGGCGATGGGCGAGGTTGGGAAGAGGCCGCTTCTGGCAACGCACCAGGAGCGACCCCGCTGTGAGGAACCGGCGTGCGGTTCATGTGATTCAGCATGGCTGGGCGGGCAACGGCCCGGCGGATGGGCGGGGCGAGGTCGCGGCCCCTTTCGGCCCGCCGCGACGGTCGCGTCCTGCCACCCACCGGTTTCTGCATGCCCGGCCAACCAGGCCTGGGGGCTCGGGGCCGTCGGCTGTCGGGCGCTGTGGCCCGGCCGGGGTTGCGGCCTGCGAGCAGGGGGCTGTCAAGGCGGCGGACCAGCGGCCGAGCCCCCTGTGCGGGCCCGCTCGGCGCGGTCGATCGCGGCCGCCGGCATGGTGCGTCCCCCACGAAGGGCCCGACGCATCATGTGACGTTGCTGGGTGAATGAATGAGCCTGAGGCTCGACGTTAGAAGGTCAGTTGAATTGAGTGCATGTGTGTGTCTCCATGTTATATCGAGGACTGCACAGGGCAGCCTGGGTTCGGGGAGGGGTCGGGGGTGGTCTCGCCGACGGAGCGTGGCTGCCCGGGGTGCCCTGGTGGGGCGTCGGGAAACGAAAACGGCTCCGGAGGAGAGCCTCCGGAGCCGCCGATGATCGTTGGGATCAGAGTCGGGGGGTGCTCCCCCCGATGGGTTGTGTCAAGGTTCCATCGGGGAGGCCGGAGGGGGCGTCGGGTTGTCGCGATCGCTACTGGTGGGGCTGATTTCGCTGGCATTCAGCGAGAAAGAGGCCTTATCAGAGCGGCGCTGGGGGTTGAAGCACTCGGTGGGGCGGAGGCTTGAGCGGAAATCGGTTCCTGCGACGCCGCTCGCCCAATCGCTGACCCGGTGGCCGGCATTCAGGCCGGTCATCAGCAGCGGGTTGGGGGAGTGGAGACGCATGGGGACGTTCCGAAAAAGGGCCGAACCGGATGCATGTGCACATGCGGACCGCCCGCCTGTGCATGGCAGAAGAATACACCGCCGAACGGGTGCGTCAAGCGTCAAGTACAAAAATATGACGCTGGCGGTGTGATGAGTCTTGTTCTCAACTGCAGAGCGGATCGGTGGCGGTGATCAACCGCCGAAGGCCTTCTTGTAGTCCTCGAGGAACTTCTTCAGGCCCACGTCGGTCAGCGGGTGGTTGAGCATGCCCTTGATGACCGAGAAGGGCACGGTGGCGACGTCGGCACCGGCCAGGGCGCAGTCCACCATGTGCTTGGGGTGGCGGACGCTGGCGGCGAGGATCTTGGTCTTCAGGCCGTAGTTGTCGTAGATCTGCCGGATGTTGTGGATCAGGTCCATGCCGTCCTCGGCGATGTCATCGATGCGGCCGATGAACGGGCTGACCAGGAAGGCTCCGGCCTTGGCGACCATGAGGGCCTGAAGGGGCTGGAAACACAGGGTCATGTTGGTCTTGATGCCCTGGTCGCTCATGGCCTTGCAGGCCTTGAGGCCGTCGACGGTGATGGGGAGCTTGACGACGATGTTGGGGGCGATCTTGGCCCGCTCGGCGCCCTCTTTCATCATGCCGGCGAAGTCGGTGGCGATGACCTCGGCGGAGACGGGGCCTTGCACGACAGCGCAGATCTCGGCGAGCCGCTTGCCGTAATCGACCTTCTCCTTGGCGATCAGCGAGGGGTTGGTGGTCACGCCATCGAGCACGCCCAGCGCGGCGGCTTCTTTGATCTCGTCGAGATTGGCGGTGTCGATGTACAACTCCATGGCAAACTCCGAAGGGGGGGGGCGATTGGCAGGGGCGGATGGACGAATGCACGCAGGGGTGCGGATGTTCGGGCGAGGGTAGGGGGGCAAGGGACAGCGTGGGGCGGTCGGCGGATTGGGGGGGCGGGAGGGTTTATCGGGCGGGTGCGGAGTGAAATCCGGTGGCACCGATGGGAGGCGTGGGAACTGGGGGAGTTGATGAGGGGTGTGCCTCTATCGCGAGACCACCGGGATTGCGTGTGTGGACAAACTGGGCATTGGCGTGGGTTTCTTGCCGATAAATCTGTCATGTTCGGCCAATTTCCAATCAACCCCATTTTGGCGCAGGCGGCGGCGGGGGGCATGGCTGCTGAGCGTGCGCATATTGATCGCAGCAAGGCGGAGCGCAAGGCGGTGAGCAAAGGCCCCGGGAGCGTTCGCACAGTGGCCGACAGCGTGGAGATTGTCGTGTCCGGCCCGCAGGCGGTGGAAGCGGTGCATGCGGCGGATGACCAGACGCTGGGAAACGGAGCCAACCAGCGGAAGAAGCGGCGGTTGATCTTGGGAAAGCGGGTTGATGGGACGCAGCCGGGGGGGCCGGAACCTGGGCACCTTGACGTTCAGGGCTGACGGGGTTTACCGGTCGTGTCCCCGGTCGGGGAGGTGGGCGAAGGGGGGAGGGCTGCTCCGGGCGTGATGTGAGGAGGGGGGGTGCGGTTGACTCGTTGGAGGGGCCCATCTATCTTTCGCCCCGCTGCTCAGACGGCTTGGCCGAAGGGCCGATGTCGGAAGGGCAGTGACAACGCGGGCGTAGCTCAGTGGTAGAGCATCACGTTGCCAACGTGAGGGTCGAGGGTTCAAGTCCCTTCGCCCGCTTTGAACGAAACGACCGACCCAGCCGAAGTGCTGGGTCGGTGTCGTTTTGGGCTTGGCCTGGCAGGCGGGCGGTTGGAAGCCCTGGGACGGGACTGGGGAGGGGCCGGGGGAGGAGGGGCCGGGGAGGGGGGCGGAAGGGGTTGCGACGGGGGGCCGTCTGGTTGTCCACAGCGGCGGGCAACCCCGAAGGCTGGTTCTGCGAACCAATTGGAGTATCTTGTAGGCGGGTCCTGGGCCCACCTTTGCCTGCGTGCGGCGTCGCAATCGCGGACCGGCCGACGCAGGTGAACCAGGACCTGTCGGCGAGCGACGGCGGTTCTTGGCGTGCGGCTCGCGTTTGGAGTTTGATCATGAAGAAGCTGACCAGTGCGTTGGTGTGTGCGGGAGCGGGTGCAGTGCTGTGGTGCGCGGGCGGAGCGAACGCACAGACCGGCACCACCACGAACATCGCCTTCGCGTTCTCGGCCGGTCAGGGCGAGGCGTTGTGGCGGAACGAGAACTTCCAGAGCGGACAGACGGCGGCGGTGTCCGCCGGCTACAGCTATGGCGACATCGGGGCGACGACGTTCCTGGTGAACAGCCTGTCGCCCATGCAGCCGCCATTCCGGATCACGCGGGTGGGTTTCCTGTGGACCTCGGGGTTCTACCCGCAGCTTGGCATTCCGTTCGACGCGACGCTGCAGGACGGCATCGTCGTGGGCACGGGCCGGCTGCAGACCTCGGGCTCGACGGTGCTGCAGACGCCGACGATCTTCTTTGAGAGCGACCCGCTGCAGGTGCCCGGTGCGCCGACCGATGTGACGGCCGACGCGGTGTGGGTGACGGTGGCGTTCCCGGAGACTGATCAGCCGGTGATCCCCACCGGTGTGGACTCCTTCACCGTGGGCCTGCAGTTCCAAAGCGACACCAACATCGGCGGGGCTCCGGACGGCAACCCACTGTCCCCCTCGCTGGTGTATGCGACGGGCAGCGCAGCGACTTCGCCCGGAATCCTCAATCCGGTGTTTGACAACGGCGTCACGCCGCCGCGCTGGATCGCGTATCCGGCGGCACAGCGGAGCCTGATCCTCCGCGTGATCACGGCGCCGTTCACCGGGCCTGCGACGCCGTGCAACCTCGCTGATGTGACCGGCGTGGGCGGACCGCCGGCGTTGCCGGACGGGCTGATCACCGGCGACGACTTCAACGCGTTCGTCGCGGCCTTCTCGGCGGGCGATCCGCTGTCGGACATCACGGGGATCGGCGGTCCGCCGGCGGTGCCGGACGGACTGATCACCGGGGATGACTTTGTGGCGTTCATCTCGCTGTTCGCAGCGGGGTGTCCGTAACGGCCTTGGGCAGGGTGCTTCGGCCGTGGTGCTGGTGACGTTGGGTGCAGCGCTGATTGGCGCGGGTTGCGTCGCCGCCTTGGCGGTGTGGACGGAGGACTTTCCGCCCGGCCCGAGGCGGTGCGTCGGCTGCGGCTATGACATGGCGGCGCTGCTGGAGAGCCTGCGGTGCCCGGAGTGCGGACGGGCGGCGGTCCATGACGGCGAACTGGTGTACACGGCCCGGCAGATGCGCTGGCGGCTGCGGGCGGCGCTGTGGTGCGGCTCGGGCCTGGTGCTGGGTGTGCTGGGCGTGCTGACCGGGTGGTGAGTGAGGGCTCGCGTCAAGCGAAGGTGGCCAGCGAGCGGGCGAGGATGGCCTGAAAGGCCGCGGCGGCCGGGGAGGGCATGCGGGAGGCGGAGCGGGCGAGGGCGAGGGAGCGGGAGAGGGGGCCGTCTTTGCAGACCAGGCCCTGGCCGGTGGGCAGAGCGAAGCGGGAGACCAGGCCGACGCCGATGCCGGCGGCGACCATCTGCTTGATGGACTCGATGGAGCGGAGTTCCATGACCACCGAGAGGGTGACGCCGGCGGCGGTGGAGGCGGAGTCGATGACGTCGCGGACGGCGGTTCCGGCCTCGAAGCCGACGAAGGGCTCGCCGGCGACGTCGGCCCAGCGGAAGGCGCGACGCCCGGCCAGGCGGTGGCCCGGCGGGGTGATCAGCCGGAGGTCGTCCTGCACCAGCGGGGTGAGGACGAGCCCCTCGGCTTTGGGTGTGCGGCGGGCGGGGCTTGGCGGTCGGCGGGGTGCGGTGGAGGGGGTGTTGGCGTGGGCGGCATTGGACGGTGCGGCGGGGAGCGTGACGATCCCCAGGTCGAGCTCGCCGGTGGAGACGGCTTGGGCGATGGCGGCCGAGCCGGCCTCGCGGACGTAGAAGCGCAGGCCGGGGTGCTGGCGGCGGAAGGCGGAGACGGCGGGGGGCAGGAGGTAGGTGGTGGCGGTGGCTCCGCCGCCGAGGCGGATGACGCCGGTCTGCAGGCCGACCAGTTCGCGGACATCCTGCCGGGCGGTGTCGGCCCGCCGGACGATGTCCTGAGCGTGGGTGAGGAAGACGCGGCCGGGCTCGGTGAGTTCGACGCCGCGCGGGGTGCGGTGGAGGAGGTCGGTCCCCAGGTCGGCCTCGAGCTTTTTGACCGCTGCTGAGAGAGCGGGCTGGGAGACGCGCAGGATGCGGGCGGCGCGGGTCATGTGCCCGGCGGCGGCGATGACGACGAAGTAGCGGAGCGGGGTGAGTTCCATGGCGACGCCGGCGCGCAGCGTAGCCGGTGCACGCGACGGTGCGTGCGGGCTGTGCCGGGGGTCGCCAGGGCGGGCGGGTCCGCCCGGAGGCTCAGCGTTGCGGGCCGCGCATGCGGAGGAGTTCCTGAGCGCGGAGGACGGTCTGCTCGAGCTGGGCGCGGTCGCCGAGATCGATCTGGCCGTTGCGGTTCATGTCGCCGGCGGAGGAGTATTGCGGGCTGCTGCTGGGTGTGGGCACGGGTATGCGCAGCAGGGCGGTGAGATCATCGATGGTGACCAGGCCGTCGCCGTCGACGTCGCCGGAGCCGATGAGAACCTGGATGTTGTCGTAGCGCTGGACGAAGCTGTTGCCGGAGAGTTCAAAGGCGACCAGGGTGAGCGAGTTGCTGCCGGCGGGCAGGTTGCCGACGTTGCGGCGCCACTCGAAGCGGTCGTACTGGGTGGCGGCGTTGGAGTCGTTGGCGGCGGCGAGGGGGTCCTGCCCGACGGGGAGGTTGGGGATCAGGTGGACGCGGTTGACGGTGCGGTCCAGAGCGCGGACGCGGAATTCGAAGTTGCCTCCGCCGATGGGGACCTGGCTGTCGAGCAATTCGGCCTGCGGGGGGAGGCGGTCGACGTAGATGACGCGGCGGAACTCGCCGTAGATCGGCAGGCCGCCGTCGGTGCGGCGGCGGTAGGCGATGGCCGAGACGTAGTTGGGGCCTTCGGGCAGCAGGGATGTGCTGATGAGCTGGCGATAGGTGCCGACGGTGCCGGTGCCGCCTGGGCCGGAGATGGGGTTGCTCTGGGTGAGGAAGCGCTCGTAGCCGCCGTCGACCAGGCCGGAGGCGGGCATGTCGAAGCTGCCGTTGCCGTTGAGGTCAACGAAGCCGGCGTTGACGCGGAAGACGGCGAAGTCGTCGAAGTTGCTGTCCAGGGAGTCGGCCTTGGTGGTGTCCAGTCGGATTTCGAAGCTGGGCGCCGAGATGATGGTCATCGGGGTGTTGCGGCGGCGCCAGGAGGGCACGGAGGCGGCGTCGGCGGGGATCTCTGAACTGATGGCGGTGCTGCCGCCGGGGAGGCGGAAGGACAGCGTGCCGGCGGGGGCGGCGGGGCCATAGACGACGTATCCGCGGCGGTGGGCGACGCCGGTGACGGAGGTGTTGTTGGGGATGTTGATGGTGATGCGGCCGCCGGAGCCGACGACGATGGTGTCGGCGATGTTGTCGCTGGGGTCGACGACGGGGTCGGTGGCGTTGCCGGAGAGTTCACGCAGGCGGGTGCCCTGCGGGAAGGAGGTGGCGACCGAGCGGGTCTGGAAGCCGGCGTCGTTGCGGTCGTTGACCGCGACGATCACGTTGCCGACGACGCCGTTGCCGCGTTCGAAGATCAGCACGTCGCCCAGGGACGGGTTGACGGGGTCGGTGGAGTTGCGGACGAAGAAGTTGCCGCGGGCGTGTCCGTTGGCCACCTGGACGAGGCGGCGGAGGTTCTGGTCCAGGTCACCCAGGGCGGTGGGGTTGCCCTCGCGGGGCCAGAAGCCCCGGTTGGTGAAGCGGGAGTGCATCTCGCGGCCGTTGAAGAACACCAGCGGGTGAGCGGACTTGAACAGGACGTAGGCGTTCTGGGGCAGGCCGTAGCGGGAGGGATCGGGCAGGGCGGGCGCGGAGGAGCCGTTGCCAACCGAGCCGTTGTCGTGGCTGAAGACATGGCCGACGCCCTGGGTGCGGTTGTTGAAGCCGTCGTCCTGGAGGTCGATGGAGCTGTTGACGGCGTTCTGCCAGGTGTTGAAGCCGCCGTCGTTGAGGATGTTGCGGAGCTGGCCGGCCTCGTTGAGGTCCAGGGCGTCGCGGTAGCCGAAGCCGTCGATGCGGATGTAGGTCTGGACGAAGTCGTTGCCGGCGACGCTCTCGCCGAAGGAGAACGGGGTGCCGAAGGTGCCGTCGGGCTTCTGGCGGCGGCCGAAGACGGTGGGGTCGTAGAAGTTGTTCCAGAACCACTGGGGGATGTGCTTGGCGGCGTCGAGACGGAAGCCGTCGACCTTGAGGTCATCGAGCATCCACTGGCACCAGCGCACGAGCAGGGCGGTGGCGTTCTCGACCACCGGATCGCCGGCGGCGGGGTTGGCGGTGTTGAAGGGGTAGATCGTCCAGGTGACGCCGTCGCCCCTGGGGGCGGGGTTGACGAAGGTGCGCGGGGTGAGCTGGCGGTCGGGGTAGAAGCGCGTGTTGGCGGGGTCGGGGCGGTTGCGGAAGTTGCCCGGGGGGATGTTGCGGGAGTCGGGACCGATGGGGTGGCGGATGAACTGGAAGTTGCTGCTCTGGTTGATGTCGATCAGGCCGACCAGGTCGCCCTCGAAGAGGTTGTAGTTGGCAGCGCCCGGGTCCATGGACTGGAACTGGCCGTTGTGGAAATCGCCCCAGAAGTTGGTGGAGGTGCCGGGGAGATAGAAGCCGGGCCAGCCGCCGTCGGCGATGAAGGCGGCGTTGGAGGTGCGCCCGCCGTTGTGGTTCATGATGATGTCGAAGTACACCTCGGTATCGGCCCGCTTGAGTTCGGCGATCATCGCCCGCATGTCGGCCTCGGTGCCGTAGATGGTCTCGTTGCCGGGCTGGCCGAGGTTGAAGCGGTCGAAGGGGTCGTAGCCGGGGGAGCCGAAGCTGGCGATGCTGGGCGGGGGGAGCCAGACGCCGCCATAGCCGGTGACGAACAGGTCGGGGGCGCGGTACTCGATCACCGACCAGGAGTTCTCGAACCACTGGAGGATGGAGCGGTTGTCGTTGCCCAGCGCGCCTGCCGGGCTGAGCTTCAGCGAGCAGAGGGCCAGACCACACGCGGCCAGAAGAACGCGGCCGCTGAGCGAAACACACCGGGCTGAACCCATCGATCAATCTCCCATTTTCCAATCGGCCGGCGGACGGCGGGGACCTGGTCCTGGGCGGGGCGGGCCGAAGCAGAGACGGAACGCCCGCGCAGGTGAGGTAAACGTACACCGTCGGCGGAGAAATGCCACCGGACTCGGTGGCTTCCCCAGTGCCGGGGACCGTCCACAAAGTCCGCTGTGGGCGGCGGATGTCCGAAACGGGGTTATCGGGGCGTTGCAGCGGGGAGGCAACGGACAGATTGGGTCTCAGGCCGGAGGAAACAGCCCCTCGGGTGCGGCATCACCGCCGAGGGAAGCATCGGCGGGCGGGGGCAGGTCCAGGTGGTCGGTCGCGGCACGGGTGAGCATGCGGCCTCGGCGGGTGCGGGCGAGGAAGCCGATCATGAGCAGGTAGGGCTCGACGACGTCTTCCAGCGTCTGGGCGTCTTCGTTCATCGACGCGGCGATGGCCTCCACGCCTGATGGGCCGCCCCGGTAGACGGTGGCGAGCGTGCGGATGTAGCCCCGGTCCAGGTCATCCAGGCCGAGGGGGTCGATGCCCTCGAGCTTGAGGGCGGCGGTGACGGTGACGGGGTTGATGGCGCCGTCGCCCTTGACCTGGGTGAAGTCGCGGACGCGGCGGAGGAGGCGGTTGGCGATGCGGGGCGTGCCTCGGGCGCGGGCGGCGATGGTGCGGAGGGCCTCGCGATCAGAGACGGGCACGCGGAGCATGGCGGCCGAGCGGGTGAGGATGGCCAGGAGCTGGTCGGTGGAGTAGAAGTCCAGATGATGGGCGATGCCGAAGCGGGAGCGGAGGGGTGCGGAGATCAGGCCAGCGCGGGTGGTGGCGCCGATGAGGGTGAAGGGCTTGAGTTGGATCTGGACGGTCTTGGCGTGCAGGCCAGAGTCGACGGGGACGTCGATGCGGAAGTCCTCCATCGCGGGGTAGATGAACTCCTCGACCGCGATGGGGAGGCGGTGGATTTCGTCAATGAACAGGATGTCGCCGGGGCCCAGGCGGGTGAGGGCGGCGACCAGATCGGTGCCCCGGGTGAGGGCGGGGCCGGAGGTGGTGTAGACCTTGGTGCCCATCTCCTGGGCGATGACGTGGGCGAGGGTGGTTTTGCCCAGGCCGGGGGGGCCGTGCAGCAGCACGTGCTCAAGAGGCTCTTTGCGGGCCTGGACCGCGGAGATGGCGATGGAGAGGCGCTGGAGCAGGTCGCTCTGGCCGATGTACTCGCCGATGCGGGTGGGGCGGAGGGACCAGTTGATGGGCTCCTCTTCCGGTGTGGCGGCGGCGGAGATCAGGCGGTGGGTGGCCATGCGGTGGGTGCTTGAGCGTGGAGCGGCGGTCGGGTGGGGTGGGGGCGAGGGGTCTGACGGATGGCGGTCAGTCGATCGGGAGGCCCTTGGCGGTCCAGAGTTCGACGATATCTCGTCGGGTGGCTGGTTCCCAGGCGGCGCCGTCGGGAAGCGTGAGGCTCAGCAGATCGCCCCTGGCGGCGTAGATGCCCACCTGGGGCTCGTCGGTGTCGCGGAAGCGGGTGCGGACGATCAGGGCGTCGCCGGCGCCGGGCTGGCGGGTGACCGACTCGCGACGCAGCGAGAGTGTGCCGGCGTCTGATCGCCAGGCGTAGAAGCCGAAGTCGGTGTGCAACTGGGCACGGGCGAGCAGCCGGGGGAGGAGTTGGACCTCGAACTGGGTGATGTAGCCGTCGCCGATGAACTGCGGGATGGTGTTGCGGGGCGGACGCTTGCCTTCCTGGGTGACCACCTGCATGGAGCCGCCCCGGCGGGCGCCGGTTTCAGACCAGGTTTGCCGGCCTGCGCCGTCGCGGAGGGTGGTTTGGACGAGCCAGGACTCTTCTTGGCGGTCGGGGGTCATGAAAGCGGTGGAGATGGTGTCGACGACGCGCATGCGGCGGCCCGGCGGGAGACCGGGTTGGCCGGGCTGGCCGGGGGCTGCTGGCTGGCCGGCCTCGCCCGCAGCCGGGGCGGGCAGCGGGGTGAGGATGCGGGCCTCGATGCGGACGAGGAAGCCCTCGGGGTCATCGCGCCCGGTGGCTGTGCCGCCGCCGACTTCGCTGCGACGGCCCTTCCAGAATCGAACGGAGCGGAAGCCGACCTCCTCAAAGCCGTCGGAGGTCTGGCGGGGGTCGATGCCGGCTACGGACTTGGCGCCGGGCGGCAGGCGACGGGCGAGGCGGAACCACTGTTCGGCGGGCTTGCCCTCAGCGTTGACCGGCATGGCGGCGAGGTAGTCCCCCGGGGTGAGTTGGCTGAGCCAGCGGGCGGCGGTGTTCACAGCGTCGCGGCGGGAGTTGGCCAGGGCGGCGGTGTCCTGGAATCGCGTGGTGGCAACCATGACCTCGTAAGCGGAGCGGGCCTCGGTCCACTTGGCGCGGGAGGTCAGCATCTCCATGACGACAAACTGGCCGGGGATCGGGCGGAAGATGGTGTAGCCCCGGACCATCTCGCCGTCCTGCGTCGGGAAGGCGTAGTAGAACCGCTCGGCGGGCTCGGTGACTTCGGCGAGTTTGAGGTTGGGCTGGCGATCGATGGTGATGTCGAGGTTCTCGGGGAACAGCAGGGTGTGGTCGGTGCGGACGAGGGCCTGGGTGGTGAAGAAGCGGCCGTCGTTGAGTCGGCTGGCGCGGACGCCCCGCACTTCCAGGTTCTTCAGGCGGGCGAGGATGAAGTTGGCGACGTCGACCACGGTGGCGTCGAGGGCTTCAGTGCGGTGGGTGGTGATGGTGGTGATGAACGGAGGGGCAGCGTTGTCGACCACGCCTTGCACGTTGGGGCCGATCTGGGTGACGGTGGCCTTGGCCGTGGTCGGCACCTTCATCACGAGCCCAACTTCGGGCATGGACAACGGCTCGCCGCCGAACACGACTGCTCCAGGGTTCATGGAGTTGACTGCGGGCGACGGAGCGGGGTCCGGCGGAGAAGTAGGGTTTTGTGCGGGTGACGCGGCGGTCGGCAAAGTCACTTGCGCCCAGCCGAAGGGGGAGATGGTGGAAAAGGCAGCCAAAAAGGCGAGAGCGATAGCACGAAATCGTGTGGCATTCATGGTGTGACGAAGGAACAGTACGACCGGACGGAGCGGCGGGGTCCGGGAAGTGAACTGTATACGGCTTTTGATAGGATATCTCGACCGATGGGCGGCGGGAAATCGGCGTTTGCGCGGCGGGCCGAAGGACATGGGCGGAAGGGTGACCCAATGAATTGGTTCCTGCTGTTCAAGGGCCTCACGTGCAAAAATCGGCTTGTGTTCGGGGGATGAGGATCGTCCCCGGGGCTTGACTCGGCGGTTGGGGTGGTTAACCTTCACCCCCTCACCGGAACGCGGTTGCGCGCTGGTGGCTCCGTCGCTGCTTGCCATGCAAGGCGAGCGTCTGACGGCGGAGGATCAAGCGGTCGCAAGACAGGCTTGTGTCGGAACAGCAGGAGGCGAAGTGCGGTGCTTCGTCTTCGGAAGGTTGGTCGCCGACACGATTCGGCGACCGGGTCGGCAGCGAAAAGGTCCAGAGGCAACCATGACGGGCGGCAAGATCAGAATCCGGATGGAAGCGTACGACCACATGGCGCTGGACGCCTCCGCGAAGGAGATCGTCGACCACGCCAAGCGCACCAACGCGAAGGTCGCCGGTCCGATTCCGCTGCCGACGCGGATCGAGCGGTACACCGTGCTGCGTTCGCCCTTCATTGACAAGAAGTCGCGCGAGCAGTTCGAGATCCGCACGCACAAGCGTGTGATCGACATCGTTGAGCCCAACGCCCGCACGGTTGAGGCTCTCAACCGCCTGGTGGTTCCGGCCGGCGTGTTCATCAAGATCAAGGCATGACGTTTCTCGCCCGCGGGGCCCTGAAGGGGGCTGAGCGGGCGATGTTGTTTGGAGGGGTGGCGGGGGTGGTGGCTGGGGCGGGGCGAAGACGACTTTGAGGTGAGCTATGGCGACGACGATGATGGGAACCAAGTTGGGCATGACGCGGGTGTTCACCGCCGAGGGCGTGAGCGTTCCCGTGACCGTCGTGCAACTCGGCCCGTGCGTGGTCACGCAGATCAAGACCGCGGCCAAGGACGGCTACGACGCCGTGCAGCTGGCCTTCGGTGAGATCAAGCCCCGCAACAGCACCATGCCTCTGATCGGGCATGACGCCAAGGCCGGCACCGCCGCAAAGCGGTACCACCGCGAGTTCCGCTGCACCGCGGAGGAGGCGGCCAAGTTCACCCTCGGCCAGACGCTGACGGTTTCGGAGTTCGAGAAGGTTGCCTTCGTCGACGCCATCGGAATCAGCAAGGGCAAGGGCTTCCAGGGCACGATGAAGCGGCACCACTTCAAGGGCATGTTCGCCAGCCACGGTACCGAGCGGAAGCACCGCTCCCCGGGCTCGATCGGCTCGCTGTGCTCCAACCGCGGTTACGGCGGTGGTCTGAAGAAGGGCAAGCGGATGGCCGGCCACATGGGCCACGTGCGTGTCACCTGCCGGTCGCTGGATGTGGTCCGGGTGGACGCCGAGAACGGCCTGCTGCTGATCAAGGGCGCGGTGCCCGGTCCGGCTCGCGGCATGGTGATGGTCCGGCCGTCGATCCGGCTGTACAAGACCAAGGCCAAGAAGCAGGCCGAGAAGGCAAAGGCCTGAGACGATGGGGGGAAGAACAACGCCGCACGTGCCGCGTGCGGTGAGGGGTGGGGAGGGATGCTCGCGACGGCGGCGGGCGGGTCGGTGAAGAACTGTCCGTAGGCCGCAGGCAAAGCGGCCCACGGGTCCGGAAGGGTCGCAAGACAACCGCCGGACGCACACAACCAACCAGGCACGGGACCGATTGCCAGGTTCCGGGCCGATGCCGAGTCTGAGCCGACTCGGTCCCGCGGATGGAGACATCCGTGGCCCCTTCCGGGGCGATTGGGACCAAGCGGTGAGGGCAAAGCGAGCCTCCCGGCCCCCGGATGTGTTCCGGCGGACAACCCGGAGGATCACGAAGAACGCTCCGGCGTTCACGAAGGCGTCCAGACGAGAGCAGACTGCATGGAAGTCCCCGTCTATAACAAGCAAGGCTCCGAGGTCGGGAAGCTGACCATCGACGAGCAGGCCCTTGGTGGGTCGATCAATCACGCACTGCTGAAGCAGGCTTACGTTCGCTACCACGCGAACCTTCGCCAGGGCTCCTCGCGGACCCTGAGCCGCAAGGAAGTCGAAGGCTCCAGCCGCAAGCTCTACAAGCAGAAGGGCACGGGCAACGCCCGTCACGGCGACAAGAACGCTCCGCTGTTCCGCGGTGGCGCTCACGCCCACAGCAAGAAGCGGACCCGCGAGGACTACCGCCTGGACATGCCCAAGAAGATGCGCCGCAAGGCCAACCGCAACGCTCTGCTGGCCAAGCTGGTGGACAACGAGGTGCGGGTGGTGGACGAGCTGAGCATGGGCGCCGCCAAGACGCGCGAGCTGGTGACGATGCTCGAGGCGATGAAGGTGGATAAGACGGCCCTGCTGGCGGTCAACGACAAAGAGCAGAACCTGCGGCTGGCGGCCCGGAACCTGGACAGCGTGACGCTGTGCCGGCCCGAGCAGCTGAACTGCTTCGAGCTGCTGAACCACCGCTATTTGGTGATCGGCAAGCAGGAACTGCAGGCGTGGCTCACCGGCCCGTCCTCGCAGACCGGCAAGGACGCAAAGGTATCGCCCAAGGGCGCGGCCGCTGCGACTCCTGCGGCCAAGGCTCCCAAGGCCCGGGCTGAGAAGCCGGCCAAGCCGGCCAAGCCCGCCAAGGCGAAGAAGGAGGCGAAGTGAGCATGGATCTCTCCTATGTGATCAAGCGTCCGCTGCTCACCGAGAAGAGCACATACCTGAGCAACGAGCTCAACCAGTATGCCTTCGAGGTTGACGTCCGCGCCAGCAAGGACCAGATCAAGGCGGCGGTCGAGTCGCTGTACAAGGTCAAGGTCGAGTCCGTGAACGCTTCGGTGGGCAAGGACCGCGATCGTCGGACCCGCTTCGGCCTGTCTGAGGGCCGCATCCACAAGAAGGCCGTGGTGAAGGTGAAGGCCGGCGAGAAGATCGAGATGTTCTGAGGCCCGAGGGTCGCCGAGCATCGCCCGGCGGCCTGAGAAGGTCTTTCACAAAGAGACGAACATGCCCATCCGCATTTACGACAAGACCAGCGCCGGGCGCCGCTTCAGCTCGGTGAACCTCAATGCCGAGGTGACCAAGTTCTCCCCGGAGAAGTCGCTGCTGCGTCCGCTGCCCAAGACGGGCGGCCGCAACAACAGCGGCAAGATCACCTCTCGCGGTCGCGGCGGCGGCGCCAAGCGGCAGTACCGCCTGATCGACTTCCGTCGCGCCGACCGCGACGGCATCGTGGGCGAGGTGGTGGGCATCGAGTACGACCCGAACCGCACGGCGCACATCGCGCTGGTCAAGTACACCGACGGCGTGAAGCGGTACATCATCGCTCCGGTCGGTCTGCAGGTCGGCCAGAAGATTCAGTCGTCGGCGACCGAGGCGGTTGAGCCCAAGACCGGCAACAACATGCCGCTGAAGCTCATCCCCACCGGCCTGGCGGTGCACTGCGTGGAGCTGCAGCCCGGCAAGGGCGGGCAGATCTGCCGCTCGGCCGGCATGTACGCCCGGCTGATGAACAAGGAAGGCCGCTACGCGACGATCATGCTGCCCTCGGGCGAAATGCGCATGGTGTCGGTGGACTGCCGTGCGACGATCGGCGAGGTCGGCAACCCCGATCAGCAGAACGTCCGCTGGGGCAAGGCCGGTCGCATGCGGCACCTGGGCCGTCGGCCCATCACCCGCGGCGTCGCCAAGAGCCACAACGCCCACCCGCTGGGCGGCGGCTCGGGCCGCAGCAAGGGCAACCGTCCGCCGTGTGGCCCCACGGGCGTGCTGGCCAAGGGCGGCCGGACGCGGAACCCCCGCAAGCACAGCAGCAAGCTGATCATCCGCCGTCGCGTGAGCAAGCGTTACGGCCAGGTGAAGTAACCCATCTGAGCGAACGGGCAAGAGCAAGCCAGTCAGACAGCAGTCGAGGACACCATGAGCCGCAGCCTGAAGAAAGGTCCGTACGTCGACGAGCGTCTCTACCGCCGGGTGGAGAAGCTGAACCAGATGGGCAAGAAGGAGCCCATGAAGACCTGGCGCCGCGCCTGCACGATCGTGCCGGAGTTCGTGGGCCATACCTTCAAGGTGCACAACGGCCGGGCCTTCCTGGACGTGTTCGTGACCGAGGACATGGTGGGCCACAAGTTGGGCGAGTTCAGCCAGACTCGCACCTTCAAGGGCCACACCAACAAGAAGGAAGGCATCGCCGACGGCGCCAAGGGCGCTGCTCCGGCCGGGAAGAAGTAAGCCCTTGGAGTAGCGGGCGGGGTCGGATGGGGGCGGGTTCGAGCGTGTAGCAGCAGGAGCCAAGCCGTGCGGATTGCCGGAAACAAGCTGACGAAGATTGCCCAGGAAAAGGGCGTGGATGTCGCCACGCTGGCACAAGCGGTGGTTGAGCCGGGCAAGGGCCTGGGCAACGCGGAGAAGGCGCAGAGCGCTGTCCGCAACTGGATGCGCGGCAACGATCACCCCCGCTGCAAGGCGGCCCAGGTGAAGAAGCTGGCCGCCGCCCTGAGCGTGCCGGTGGGCAAGATCGCCAAGTTCGAGTGCCGCTTCCGGTTCGAGCGTGGCAGCCCGCGCAAGACCAAGCTGCTGACGGATCTGAGCCGCGGCAAGGACTACCTGACCGCCCAGAACCTGCTGACGTTCAACATCAAGCGGGCTGCGGTGGATGTGAAGCAGGCCCTGGCGGCTGCGTACGACGACGCCATGGCGGCGGAGGCGGACGTGGAGAAGCTGGTGGTCTCCGAGAGCGCCGCGGACGACGGCCCCCGGATGAAGCGGTTCAACCAGAAGGACCGCGGCCGGGCGCACCGCATCTACAAGCGAATGACGCACATCACCGTGGCGCTGGCCGAGAAGGACTGAGCGACGGCGACGGACACCGGGCCCCGGCGGAGCGCCGGCGGCGAGCACTGAGCAAACACTCTCGGGTCTGAGAAGCACCCGGGAACGACTGATCGAAACGGACGAGCACATGGGACAAAAGACACATCCATACGGGCTCCGAGTCGGCATCACCGAGCCCCACCGCTCGCGCTGGTACGCCCCCAAGGCGCTGTTCGCCGAGCTGCTTGTGGAAGACTACAAGATCCGCAAGTTCATCGATCAGCGGCTCAACCGCAAGCCGCCGTACGCCGCCGTGAGCGACGTGCACATCGAGCGGACGCGCGAGGAGCTCAAGGTCATCCTCAAGACCGCCCGTCCGGGTCTGGTCATCGGCCCCAAGGGCGCCGAGGTGGAGCGGATCACCGAAGAGCTGCAGTACATGACCGGCCGCAAGGTCGCGATCTCGATCATCGAGGTGAAGAACCCCGATCTGGACGCGCAGCTGGTGGCCGAGGGAGTCGCGGAGCAGCTCCGCAAGCGCATGGCCTTCCGCCGTGCGGCCAAGATGAAGGGTGAGGCGGTGATGGGGGCCGGCGGCAAGGGTGTGTGGATTGTTCTGGCCGGCCGCCTGGGCGGCGCCGAAATGAGCCGCACGATCGACGTTCGCCTCGGCTCGCTGCCCCTGAGCACGCTGCAGGCCAACATCGACTACGGCTTTGCCGAGGCGTTCATGAGCTACGGCGCCATCGGTGTGAAGGTGTGGATCTTCAAGGGTCTGTACGAGGCTGAAGCCAAGACGCAGACCGCCGAGCCGCTGGCGGCCGGCACCCGCACCAAGGCCCGTGGCCGTCGGTGATCGGAATCGGGGAGGGTGGCAGTGGAAGCGGGGGGGGCGGATCGAGTTTGTCTGACGTTGGAGTGTGACGCATGCCTTTGATGCCCAAGCGAGTCAAGTTCCGGAAAGAGCAGCGCAACGTGCGCCCGCGCAAGGCCACCAAGGGGAACTACGTCGCCTTCGGTGACTACGGTCTGCAGAGCCTGGAGTCCTCCTGGCTGCCGGGCCGCGTGATCGAGGCGGGCCGCATCGCGGCGCAGCACTTCCTCAAGCGTGAGGGCAAGCTGTTCATCCGCGTCTTCCCGGACAAGCCGATCAGCAAGAAGCCGCTGGAAACCCGAATGGGTACCGGCAAGGCGGATGTGGAATACTGGGCGGCGCGTATCCGTCCCGGCACGATGCTCTTCGAGATCGCCGGCGTGACCGACGCGGTGGCCCGCCAGGCCATGACCCGCGTGGCCATGAAGATGCCGGTCAAGTGCCGGATGGTTCGTCGCCGCATCGCAGTGTGATCAGGTCGGGGATGACGGGGGCGGGCAAGCCAGCAGTTCACGAGGCAAGCAAGGAATCAGCCAATGACGGGTGCCGAAGTCAAGAAACTGACCAGCGAGGAAGTGGGCGTGGAGCTCAAGCGGCTTCGCGAGAAGCTCTTCCAGCTCCGCAACCAGGCGGTCACCGAGAAGGTGGAGGACACCTCTCAATTCCGCAAGATTCGCAAGGACATTGCCCGTCTGCTGACCGAGCAGAACGCCCGCGCCCGTGCGACGGCCGGCAAGAAGGCCTGACGCGTCACCGGCACACACGCATCCCACCGCGGGAGAAACCCATGACCACGACCAGCAGCACCATCAAGGCCCCGGCGACCCGGATCGGCATCGTTGAGAGCGACGCCCGCAGCAAGACCCGCAAGGTCGTTGTGGCCAATGACCAGACCCACCCCAAGTACGGCAAGATCATCCGCAAGCGGACGGTCCTGCACGTTCACGATGAGAAGAACGAGAGCCGCAACGGCGACCTGGTTGAGGTCGCGCCGTGCCGGCCCATCAGCAAGACCAAGAGCTGGAAACTCGTGCGGATCGTCCGCCGCGGCGCAGCCATGAAGTTCGAGGGCGTCTCGGCGCCCGCTCAGGAGGGGGCCAAGGCCTGAGCCGGTCTGATCCGGAGCAGCCGGATCGGGACGGAGCAAGGCGGAGGAACACACCATGATCCAACAGGAAACCAGGTGCGAAGTCGCGGACAACTCGGGCGCCAAGATCGCCTATGTGATCCGCGTGTACGGCGGCTCGACGGCGACCGGCAAGTTCACGCGTCGCGTGGCGGGCGTGGGCGACAAGGTCTACGTGTCGATCAAGAAGGCCCTGCCCGGGGCTGACGTGAAGGCCGGCGACATGTCCAAGGCGGTGGTGGTCCGCACCACCAAGCCGACGCGTCGCGCCGACGGCTCGTACGTGAAGTTTGATTCCAACGCGGTCGTCCTGATCCAGGACGACGGCAACCCCAAGGGCACCCGCATCTTCGGCCCCGTTGCTCGCGAGCTTCGCGACCGCAACTACATGAAGATCGTGTCCCTCGCTCCGGAGGTGGTCTGACTATGGCTCGCCACGTTCGTACCGGTGACAGCGTGATCGTGACCAGCGGCGACCATAAGGGCGCCAAGGGCGTGATCCTTCGCGTGGACACCAAGAACAATCGTGTGTACGTGAAGGGTGTCAACCTGGTGACCAAGCACATGCGGCCCACCCGCACCGTGCCCCAGGGCGCCATCATCACGAAGGAAGCGCCGATTCACATCAGCAACGTCAGCCCCGAGGTTGACGGCAAGGCCACCCGCGTGCGCTTCGCGGTGAAGGCTGACGGCAGCAAGGTCCGGGTCGCCGCTCGCGGCGGCAAGGAACTCGCTAACGCCAAGGGGCCGGTCGCTCCGGCCAAGAAGAAGTAATCTCAACGATCGCTCCACGCAGCAGACAGCGGATCTGAACCATGGCCGAAGAGAAGAAGAACCAGCAGAGCAAGCCGACGGACGCTGAGAAGGCCGAGAAGGCCGCGAAGGCCAAGGCCGCCGCGGCCAAGGCCAAGGCGGACGCGGCCGAGAAGGGCGCCAAGTCCTCCAAGGGCAAGAGCGGCGCGCCGACCGCCGACCAGGAGCCGAGGGTTGAGCCGCGTCTTCAGACGCGATTCAAGACCCACGTGCGTCAGGCGGTGGCCGAAAAGTTCGGCCTGGGCAACCCGATGCAGCAGCCGCGTCTGGACAAGATCGTTCTGAACGTGAACATGGGCCGGCACCTTGAGAACAACAAGCTGCCCCCGAACGTGAAGACGACTGTTCTGGACACGATGGTCAAGGTGGCCGGCCAGAAGCCGGTTGTCACCAAGGCCAAGAAGAGCGTGTCGAACTTCAAGGTTCGCGAGGGCGCCGAGACTGCGGCGATGGTGACGCTGCGTCGTGACCGGATGTGGCACTTCCTCGACAGGTTCATCAACCTGGCGTGCCCCCGTATCAAGGACTTCCGGGGCCTGAACGACAAGGCCTTCGACAAGCAGGGCAACTATGCCTGCGGCATCACCGAGCAGGGCGTGTTCCCCGAGATCAACATGGCGGAGGTGACCTTCACCCACGGCATGAACATCTCGATCGGCTTCCGGAACAGCACGCCGGAGCTCAGCAAGTTCATCCTGGCTGAGCTGGGCATGCCTTTCCGCAAGCCCGAGGAAAAGAAGAAGTAATCAGGCAGCACCGCAAGAGAACGACCACCGGATTCAACGACGGAACCCCCACCCATGGCCACCACCGCTCAGTTCAACAAGAGCCAGCGCACGCCCAAGTTTTCCACCCGGAAGGTTCGCCGGTGCCAACTGACCGGCCGGGCCCGTGGCGTGTACCGCAAGTTCGGCATCAGCCGCATCATGCTCCGCAAGCTGGCGCTTGAGGGCAAGATCCCCGGGATGCGCAAGGCCAGCTGGTAAGCGGATGGGCTCTCCGCCGACAGCCGGCGGCGAGCAACAGACAGACAACCGGCCCTGGGCCGCAGTCAGCAACGACCGACGAGACCGACCAATGGCGATCAACGATCCGATTTCCGACATGGTGACGCGTATCCGCAACGCCCTGGCCAACAAGGCCAAGAGTGTGGATTGCGTGAACTCCCACGTGTGCCGCGGCATCGCCTCCGTCCTTCGCGACGAGGGCTACATCGACGGCTTTGACGTGGTGGAGGACGGGCGCGGCGGTAAGCTGAAGCTCAAGCTCAAGTACGGCCCTCGCGGCGAGCACGTGATTCATCGCGTGGTCCGCCAGAGCAAGCCGGGCTGCCGCGTCTACCGCAAGGTCGACGAGCTCCCCCGCCCCCTGCAGGGCCTGGGCATCTGCGTGGTCAGCACGTCCAAGGGCGTGTTGTCGGATCGCAAGTGCCGCACGGAGAAGGTCGGCGGCGAACTGCTGTGCATCGTCGAGTGACGATGGGCGGTGGCCGGGTGGGGTGACCAGGGGAGGGTCAACGGAGCGGGCGGGTGGTTCGGGCACGGGCTCGATGGTCAGTAGGACACTTCACGCAGCGAGACAGCCATGTCGCGTATCGGTCGCAAGAGCATCACGGTTTCGGACAAGGTCAAGGTCGCCGTCAAGGACCTGACTGTGAACGTTGAGGGCCCGCTGGGTAAGCTGTCCTTCACGCACAAGCCCGAGGTTCAGGTGAAGCTGGAGGACGGCGGCAAGACCGTCGTCTGCAGCATCGATGAAGCCAAGCACGGCGAGAACCGCGAGGTTCGGGCGTTGTGGGGCACGACCCGTGCCCTGATCGCCGGGATGATCGAGGGCGTGACGAAGGGTTACACCGAGGTCATGGAAGTGGTGGGCGTGGGCTGGACCCCGACGGTCAGCGGCACCACGCTGAAGCTGGTGGTCGGCTTCGCGAACCCGATCATGATGACGATTCCCGCGGGCGTGAAGGTGACGGTGGACAAGAACGTCGTCACCGTCGCCGGCCCGGACAAGAAGGCCGTCGGCCAGTTTGCCTCGGACATGCGGGCCGTCCGCAAGCCCGAGCCGTACAACGGCAAGGGCATCAAGTACAAGGAAGAGGTCATCAAGCGCAAGGCCGGCAAGGCCTTCGGCACCGCCTGATGCAGGTCGCCCGGTTGACCCGTTTTCGCTCCCCCGCACACGCACGCGTCTGAAAGAGACTCCAAATGGACAAGGCCAAGCACAAGGTGGTTCGCCGGCAGCGTCGGCACACGGGCATCCGCAAGCGGGTGATCGGTGTGCCCTCCCAGCCGAGGCTGAGCATCTACAAGTCCCTGAATCACATCTACGCCCAGGTCATCGACGACCTGGCGGGTACCACCATCGCCGCCGCCAGCACGATGGACAAGGACGTGAAGCTGGAGAAGACCGGCAACAGCGCGGCCGCTGCTGCTGTGGGCGCCTTGGTCGCCAAGCGGGCGCTGGCCAAGGGCGTGAAGGATGTGAAGTTTGATCGCGGCGGTTTCAAGTTCCACGGCCGCGTGAAGGCCCTTGCCGACGCTGCCCGCAAAGAAGGCCTGAAGTTCTGACCAATCGCGGGCTTCGGCCCGCATCAGCCACCGGGGCGGCTGATCGCCCCGCGGAAAGAGAAACGACCAATGCCTGAGATGCTCGACGAAAAGTCCAGTATTGAGTCCACGACCATCGGCGTGTATCGCACGTCCGCCACCGTTAAGGGTGGCCGCCGGTTTTCCTTCGGCGCCCTGGTGGTCGTCGGCAACCGCAACGGCGAGGTCGGCTTCGGCTACGCCAAGGGCATCGAAGTGCCCAACGCGGTCGAGAAGGCTCAGAAGGACGGCCAGCGGAACATGGTCAAGGTCGAGCGGATCGGCACCACCATCCACCACGAGGTGGAAGGCCGCTTCAGCAGCGCCAAGGTGCGGCTGATTCCCGCCGCCCCCGGTACCGGCGTGGTGGCCGGCACCGTGGTTCGTGCCGTGCTGGATCTGGCTGGCATTCAGGACTGCCTGACCAAGTGCTACGGGTCCACCAACCCGCAGAATGTTCTCAAGGCCGTGTTTGACGCGGTTTCGCAGCTTCGCTCTCCCTCGCTGGTCGGCGAACTCCGCCGCCAGACGCTGGAGGAGACGGAGATCGCCAAGAAGATCGAGGCCGGCAAGGCCTTCGCCCCGGCGGCCCGCAAGGGCGACAAGCCCAAGGGTCCGGTCAACACGCTGGGCAACGACCGTGGTCGTGGCGGGCGCGGCGGCCGTGGTCCTGGCGGCCCCGGCGGGCGTGGCCCGCGCGGCGGTGGCCCGGGTGGCCCCGGCGGTCCGGCCGGTGATGCACCGGCAGCTCCCGCCGGCGACGCTCCGGCTCCGGCCAGCAAGTGAGCCGGCCCTCGTTTGACTCTTTGCCCGTTGACTTGAACACCGACGAACGCTGATGCCGGCCGCTCGCACAGGCCGGATGACACAGGACGACCAGCCATGATGATTCACGAAGTCACCCCGAAGGCCGGAAGCTACAAGGCCCGCAAGCGTGTGGGCCGCGGGCGCGGCTCGGGCAGCGGCAAGACCTCCGGCCGCGGCCAGAAGGGCGCGGGTTCGCGTTCGGGCACCGCCCGGAAGAAGGCGTTCGAAGGCGGCCAGATGCCGCTGTTCCGCCGCATCCGCAAGTACGGCTTCAGCAACGTGCGATTCACGACCGAGTTCTGGACAGTGAACCTGCGTGACATCGTGTCGCACCCGGCGTTCAAGTCCGGCGGCACGGTCGATGTTGCCTCTCTGCAGAAGGCGGGCCTGGTTCGTGACGACAGCCGCGACGTGAAGATTCTGGGCGATCTGGGCGACAACAAGGCCCTGAGCGTGAAGCTGACCCTGAATGTTTCCCGCGTGACGGACACGGCCCGCAAGCACGTGCTGGCCGCCGGCGGCTCGGTGAATGAGACCGGCACCCGCCGGGACAAGGCCCGCGGCATCGATCGCAACAGCGAGGACCGCAGCCCGAAGAACCTGACCAAGAAGCTCAAGCGCGGCCGCAAGGCTGGCGGCGAGAAGGCCAAGGCGGCCGCTCCGGCGGCGGAGTGATCCGCTTGGCGATGGGCTGATGATGCACACACCACGGGCGCGGTTCAGAGCCGCGCCCGTTTGTTTTTTCGGGCAATCCGGAGTATTCCGGGTGAGGCCGAGCTCGGATTGCAGGGGGGGGGGATGATGAAGGCCTACCATCGGCGGGCTTGGTTTCGGCGGGCTTGGCCCGGTGAGAGTGGGGGAGGGATCGCCGGGGGGGCGGGTGTCGTGAGGTTGGTGGCGGGCCTTCCCGCCGGTCGTGAGTCAAACGGATCCGCACCGCATGTTCGAGTCGATCTTCAAGGGCTTCGGCAACATCGCCAGGATTCCGGAGTTGAGGAACAAGATCCTCTTCACTCTGGGTATGCTGGCGGTTTTCCGCATCGGCCACTGGATCCCCCTGCCGGGAGTGAATCAGGAGGCGCTGAGCGCCTCGCTGAACCAGCAGGACGGGTCCACGTTCGATCAACTGGCGACCATGATCAGCATGTTCTCGGGTGCAGCATTCTCGCACTCGACGATCTTCGGCCTTGGTGTGCTGCCGTACATCTCCGCATCGATCATCTTCCAGTTGCTGACGACGGTCAGTCCGAGGCTCAAAAAGCTGCAGGAAGAGGGCCCGACGGGCCGCCAGAAGATCATGGAGTGGACGCGGTACGCGACCATCGGCCTGTGCCTCATCCAGGGCTACGGCTGGCTGCAGTACATCAACGTTCGCGGGCTGGTGTATGCCGAGTGGTCGGTGACGCCTTTGTGGTGGGTGGTTTCAATCGCAGCACTCACGGCCGGCACGGTCTTCCTGATGTGGCTTGGCGAGCAGATTGACAAGTACGGCATTGGCAACGGCGTGTCGATGATCATCATGGCCGGCATTCTCACTCAGATGCCGACGGCGATCACCTGGATCGTCAACAACTTCGACCCGGCCAACCCGGCGGAGAAGATGGGCTATCTCGGCCTGCTTTCGCTGATTCTCGGCTTCGTGGTGGTGACGGCGGGCGCCGTGCTGATGACTGTCGCCCAGCGGCGCATTCCGGTGCAGCAGGCCAAGCACACCCGCGGCCGCAAGGTCTTCGGCGGGCAGCGGAGCTACCTGCCGCTGCGTGTGAACCACTCCGGCGTGATGCCGGTGGTGTTCGCCAGCTCGCTTATGATCTTCCCGTCGGTCGTGTTCAATCTGCTGTTCAACACGGCCACCGGCGGAAGCGCCGAGGTGACGGGCTTCTGGGCCCGCACGTTCTCCTGGCTGAATGACCAGTTCGCTTACGGCGAGTATGTCTATGTGCTGGGTGAGGTGCTGCTGATCTACTTCTTCAGCTACTTCTGGATCACCGTTCAGTTCAATCCCGAGGAGATGGCCAAGCAGCTCAAGGAGCACGGCTCGTTCATCCCCGGTCTGCGTCCCGGTCCGCGCACCGCCGAGTACCTCGAGGCGGTGATGGAGCGGATCACCTATGTGGGCGCCGCCTTCCTGTCGGCGATTGCCATTCTCCCGATGGTCATCAGCCGCCAGCTCGGGGTTGACATGATGGTGACGCAGTTCCTCGGCGGCACCGGCCTGCTGATCGTGGTGTCGGTGGTTCTGGATTTCATCCAGCGTGTTGAGGCCAACCTGCTGATGCGGAACTATGCCGGCTTCCTCACCGGGGAGGACGGCAAGGGGCCGCGGATCCAGTCCTCCCGCGGCGGAGCAATGTAAACCGTCGATCAGGTCGGGGTGAGAATTCGGTGCGGTGGAGCGACCATGCCCAAGCAGAGTGATGACAAGTTGACGATGGAAGCAACGGTGGTGGAAGCGCTGCCGAACGCGATGTTCCGTGTGAAGCTGCCCAATGACGTGGTGGTGCTGGGGTACGTCTCAGGGAAGATGCGGATGAACTACATCCGCATTCTGCCGGGCGATCGGGTCACGGTGGAAATGAGCCCGTATGACCTGAGCAAGGCCCGCATCACGTTTCGGCACTGAGCCGTGTCGGTGCAGTAGGGCGGCGTTAGGTGAATCGGGGGGAGTGAAGGCGGCAGCGGGCGGGTGATGGTGGGGGGCGGACGGGGAGGGTGGCAGGAAAGGCCTTTCGGTACTGGCCTGAGTCGGGCAGTGCGTCTAGAATCCCCTCCGCTTTTGATCAACTGTAAAAGAGAAGGTGTTCCATGAAGGTTCGGGCCAGCGTCAAGCGTATCTGCAAGGATTGCCAGATTGTCCGTCGCAAGGGCAAGGTGCGGGTGATCTGCAAGGCAGATCCGAAGCACAAGCAGGTCCAGGGCTGATTCCCGCCGGGCGGGGAGCAGCGGGGGCCGCATGGGTTGAGCGTGAGGGGGGCAAGGCGGCGGGTGCTGTAGGAAAATGGTCCGTTCGCCGGCTGATGCCGACGGCCGGTGTCTGAGAGGTTCAGGAGTCCAAACGTGGCGCGTGTTGCTGGTATCGACATTCCGGAGGGCAAGAAGATCTACTTCGCCCTGCAGTACATCCACGGCATCGGCCCGAAGTTCGCCAAGGACATCCTGGCCGAGGCTCAGGTTGACCCGGAGGCCCGCGCCAAGGACGTGGACGAGCAGTCGCTCGCCCGCATCAACGCGATCATCGACGGCTCGTACCTGGTTGAGGGTGCGCTCCGCCGGCAGGTGGGCCAGAACGTGCAGCGTCTGAAGGACATCCGCTCCTACCGGGGCGAGCGTCACCGCAAGGGGCTGCCGGTTCGCGGGCAGCGGACGCGGAGCAACTCGCGTACCCGCAAGGGCCGTCGCAAGACGGTGGCCGGCAAGAAAGGCGTCAAGGGCTGATTGCATTCGGCACTGGGGCATCCGGAGGGCTTGGCCCTCCGCGTGCGACTGGCCGCCTGAGCAGATCGGAAAACGACTATGGGCAAGAAGGTCAAGAAGGTCCGCAAGAATGTTGTTCGCGGCATCGCTCACATCAAGGCGAGCAACAACAACACGATGATCACCATCACCGACATGAACGGCGAGACCCTGTGCTGGGACTCGGCGGGCACCGTCGGCTTCAAGGGCACGCGTAAGAGCACGCCGTTCGCGGCCACCCGCGCGGGCGAGAACTGCGGCCAGAAGGCCCGCAAGCTGGGCGTGACCGAGTGCGAGGTCCGCATCAAGGGCGCTGGCGCCGGGCGTGAGTCCTGCGTCAACGGCCTGACGAGTACGGGCATCCGCATCACCGCGGTTGAGGACCACACGCCGGTGCCGCACAACGGCTGCCGCCCGACCAAGCGTCGTCGCGTGTAAGGCCGTGTGGCAGCGGCAGCCGCTGCAGCGGGCGCGATGCTTGAAGGCAATGAACCATCACCGGCGTGGCGCCAGCGCGCTTCGCCGGTTTTCCCAGACGGACAGCAGGGACGACGTGCCAGGCTCGGCGGAGGCCGTTGTTTCCCGATTCACCGCTTCTGGGCCGTCCCGGATCCACCATCCCATCCGCCGAGCAAAGGACACTGGCCATGCGCATTAAGTGGCGCGGTTTGGAACTTCCCAGCCGGATCACCGCGGACCCGCGGTTCAAGAGCGACACGTACGGACGGTTCATCGTCGAACCGTTTGAACGCGGCTTCGGCACCACCATCGGCAATGCATTGCGGCGCGTGCTTCTCTCCTCGCTGGAGGGGGCATCGGTCACCAACGTGAAGATCAAGGGCGCCAGCCACGAGTTCTCCACGCTTCCCGGCGTGCTTGAAGACGTGACCGACATCATCCTCAACGTCAAGTCCCTGGTGGTGATGGCCGAGGCCGAACTGCCCCCCGAGGGCAAGACGCTTCGGGTCGCCGTTCAGGGCCCCGGCGAGGTTGTCGCCGACATGCTTGAGGGCGACGCGGCCATCAAGGTGCTCAACAAGGACCTCGTTCTGGCGACGCTCACCGACAAGGTGCAGTTCGAACTGGAGATGAACGTCAAGCGCGGTCGCGGCTATGTGCCGGCGGCTGAGGCGGCCAGCACCGCTGAGGATCAGGAGATCGGCGTGATCAACGTCGATGCTTCGTACTCCCCGGTGCAGCGCGTGCGTTTTGCGGTTGAGGAGACCCGCGTCGGTCAGAAGACCAACTACGACAAGCTGGTGATGGAGATTTGGACGAACGGCACGGTCGTGCCGCATATGGCGCTGGTCGAGGCGGCCAAGATTCTCCGCAAGCACCTCAACGTCTTCCTGCAGAACGCCGAGATCGGCGAGGCCACCGCGTCGGTCGGCGCCGTCGCCGTTCCCGATCCGGCCAACGAGGAGCTGTTCCGCAAGCTCAACCGCAACCTTTCCGATCTGGACCTCTCGGTCCGCGCCAGCAACTGCCTGGAGTCGGCCCGCATCCTCTACGTCCACCAGCTGGTCACCAAGACCGATGCCGACCTGCTCAAGGTCCGCGCCTTCGGCCGCACCAGCCTGCGCGAGGTCAAGCGCAAGCTCGAGGACATGAGTCTCACGCTGGGCATGACCCTGCCGGCCGGGTTCCAGCCCGTGACCGCCTGAAGCATCTGCTGCGGATGAGCCTTTGGCCGTCCGCTAACAGTCTCCGGCAGGTCGGGTGAAGGCCCGAACCTGCCGATTCAACCGAGGTCGGCGACGGCGCCTATCCTCGATCCCTTCCGGGAGTTCCGGGAGGACTGGGCGTACGCCCGACATTCCATCACTCGGCTTCCCCGAGCCTTATCGCGGAGAACGCACCATGCGTCACGGAAAAGCCGGCTACAAGCTCGGCCGCACGACGGCCCACCGCTTGGCCACCATTCGCAACCTTGCCTGCTCGCTGCTCGAGCACGGCCAGATCACCACCACCATCCCCCGCGCCAAGGCGGTGCAGCCCTTCGTGGAGAAGCTGATCACCACCGCCAAGAAGGGCGGTCTGCACTCTCGCCGCCAGGTCATCGCCAAGCTCGGCTGGGACCGGCACGGCTTCGAGTGGCTGTATCTCTCCAAGAAGCCCGATGAGGCTGAGAAGGCCTCCGTGCAGGATCTGGCCGACCGGGCCAGCAAGTTCTTTGACATCCCCAAGAGCAGCGAGGTTGAGCGGAACCGCTACGGCGAGCTCCGCAAGGCCCCCAAGCTGGTCAAGCACGTGTTTGACAATGTGGTGCCCCGCTTCCGCGATCGCGCCGGCGGCTACACCCGCATCATCAAGCTCGGCCGTCACCGCGTGGGCGACGGCGGCGAACTGTGCGTGATCCAGTTCGTTGGTGCCGAGGAAGGTCCGGAAATCGGCGGCGGCGCTTCCAAGCGTCGCAAGATCGCCGACAAGCGCACCGCCTTCGCCAAGAAGGTCCGCTCCGGCGGTTCTGCCCCGGCTGCCAACTGATCTGTCAACTGCGCGGCCGGGCCGTTAGGCCGCAGTTCAGGAGTGGTTCTCGGACCTTGATTGTGTGAACCCTTCCGGCAGGCACGCCGTATAGTCCCCCGTGAAAGTCCCAGCCTTTGGTGTCGCTCAGGTGTGTGGCCGGGCATCTGCTGGGAACTCGACGAAAACGCCAAATCCCACAAGGAAGCGAGCTATGAAGAATCTGTCCCGCTTTGCCCCCATCGCCTTGATCTGCGCTGCCGGCCTGCTGGTTGGCTGCAATGCCAACCGAGCCGAGGTGTCCGCGACTGAGACCAAGGTCGGCGCCTGCAGCGGCGAGAAGGCCTGTTCCGAGGGCAAGACCTGCTCCAAGGGTGAGGCTTGCCACAACGCCAAGAAGGAGGGCTGCTCCGGCGCCGCCAAGAGCGACTGCGCCGGCTCTGCCAAGGCCGACAAGGCCGCGTGCTCCGGCGAGGCCAAGGCGGCCGGTTCCTGCTCCGGCAAGAGCTCCTGCTCCGGCAAGAGCGTCAACTGATTCCTGCCCCGATTCGGGGTTTGAACAGCCCTGCCTGACTCCACCGCGGTCCGTAGGTTCATCCCACGGGCCGCGTGTCATTTTGGGGGGGGCTTGAGTATGGGCCCGTCAGCGTCAGGAGTCGGGCGACGCGGCGGACATGCTCAGCGGGCCGGTGTTCAGCGGCCCGCGCGGCGTTGTGCGGCCTGGCGGGCGTCGGAGGTCAGGCGGACCATGTCCTCGCCGTGATTGGCGTTGTAGAGGCCCAGCACGCGGGCATCGGGCCCAATCAGGAACAGGTGGGGCGGGTGCTGGATGTTGTTCATCTGCTGGCCGGCTTTGGTGGTCAGTTGCATGCCGGCGTCCTCGGCGACGTGCATCTTGAGGTCTTCGCCGAGGATCTTGCGGGTGACGCCGGGTGGTGCGGTCGCCAGCGTCCAGCGGGAAAAGTCGGCCCCGTACTGCTCGCCGTAAGCCTTCAGGACTGCCGGGGTGTCGTTGGCGGGGTCGAGGCTCAGGCTCAGCAGTCGCACCGGGGTGTCCTTGAGCGCCTGCTGCTGCTTGGACATCTGGAAGGTCATGTTCGGGCACGCCAGCGGGCAGTTGGTGAAGACGAAGCCGACGATGGTGACGTTGCCCAGCAGCAGGGTGCGGTCGACGGGTTTGTTGTCCTGATCGGTCGCGGTGAAGGCGGGGATGGACAGGTTGGCCATGGCCTGCTCGGGCAATTGCGCCGTGCCGCGGGGAACGCGCCCGGTGGACACGACAAACGCGAGGGCGGCGACGCCGCAAACCAGCGTGCACGCGGCGAAGATCATCAGCAGGCGGAGGGGGCGGGGCATGGGTTGGTCCGGTCAGGTGCGTGGTTGCACGGCAGTACGCGAGGACAGATCGGGTTGTTCTGCAGGCGGTCAGGCTTGTCTGGGCTCCGCCAAAGCCGGGGCTGGCGGGCAGCGGCTTACAAGGCCGCCCGCACGGAGACCTCGGCCACCATCATCAGCAGCAGCACCGGCAGGTGGATGACCGAGGCGATGAACACCGAGCGGGCCTGTTCGCGGGTTCTGCGGCGGAGCAGCGTGCAGCACAGAGCCAGGAAGCCCAGGCCGGTCAGCACGGCGACGACGGCGTACGGCAGGCCGAGCCGGTCGGGCATGTAGAACGCAGGGGCCAGTGTGGCCGGCACGAGCGCCGCGGCACCGAGCACGACCGTCCAGGCGGTCTTGATGCCGGTGGGGTCGAACACCGGCAGCACGGCATGGCCTCCCCGGGCGTAATCGTCTTTGTAGAGCCAGGCGATGGCGAGGAAGTGGGGGATCTGCCACACCATCATCAGGGCAAACAGCGTCCAGCCGCCGGCCTCCAGCAGCCCGCCCCACACGCCCAGCGTGGAGGCCTCAGCGGAGATGTGCCGGGCGGCACACCAGCCGATCAGCGGGGGCAGGGCCCCGGGCACGGCGCCCACCAGCGTGGCCCATGGGCTGATCGGCTTCATGGGTGTGTACACCAGCACATAGATCAGCACCGTCGCCGCAGACACGGCGGCGGCGGCCAGGCCGCAGGCGAGGGCGAGGATGAGCAGGCCGGCGATGGCCAGGCCGGCGCCGATCCAGAAGGCCTCAGTGGCGGTGGTGCGACGCGTAGGCAGCGGACGCGAGGCGGTGCGCTGCATCAGGCCGTCGCGATGCCGCTCCCACCACTGGTTCAGGGCGTTGGCACCGGCGGCCGAGAGGGCGGTTCCGGCGATGCAGCCGATGGCGGAGACCACAAAGCCCAGCGTGGAGAAGGTCGCACCCGCCAGACCGAGGCCAAAGCCCACGGCCGAGGTGAGGGTCACCAGTTTGGTGATGCGGGGCTTGGCCAGTTCAAGGGTGATGGCCAACATGCCCTCGCTGGGCGGCTGCGGCGTGGGGGCTGGGCGGCTCAGCGGTTCGCCGTTCTGAGGCGAGCCTTGGGGAGGGGTGGCCTGGGCCGGACCGTCGCCTGCGCCGATGCCCCGCGGTGTGGGCGCGAGCGCCACCGCCAGGGGGGCGACCGAACGCGGCGCACTGGAGGCGGTCAGGGCCATGGCGAAGCTTCAACGAACGACCAAGCGGCCTGAGCAGGGATGCTCCCCGGAGGCGTGAACGACGGACAATGGTTGCACAGTCGGCCGCGTCCGGCTACGGTCAAACCGGAATGGTTGCGGTTTGACCGAAACCGCAGCCGGTTGGCCGAAGTCCAACCGGTGTGATGGTATACCGTTCAAAGCTCGAACACGGGTGGGTATCGAAGTTGGCTGAGCGGGTGGTCACGGGTCGATAAAAGGCGCGAGGATCAGGAACTGCATGCCGTGGCCAAAGGTTATACCGGGGATGTTTGCTCGCCGTCTGGCCTTCATTGCCGCCGGGGCGGGGTTGGCGTTGGCGGTGCCGGTGGTGCAGCTGTCGCGACTGACGGTGAGCAAGGGCGGTGAACTTCGGGCGGCGGCGGAGGCCAACCTGGTGGCCGAGCGGTGGGAGCCGACCTCGCGGGGGCGAATTCTGGACCGGCATGGGCGGGTGCTGGCGGCGGATCGGCCCAGCTTTGATGTGAGCGTGGACTATCCGGTGATCACCGGCCAGTGGGCGTTCAGCCAGGCGGCGCGTCGGGCCCGCCGGCTGCACTCGGCGATCTGGCGTGAACTGACCCCGAGCCAGCGCGAGCAGCGGGTGCAGGAACTGGTGCCCCAGTTTCAGGCGAGGCTGGCTGCGGGCTGGGCGGAACTGGCGCGGCTGACGGGGGTCTCGCTTGAGGATCTGGAGGAACGCAAGTCGGCGGTGATCGCCGACGTGTCGCGTCAGGCGGCGACGGTGTGGGAGCGGCAGCGGCAGGCGCGGGAGCGGGAACTGAGTCGGGGGCGGGAGTTGATCGTCGAAGCGGTGGGGACCGAGTCGGATCGGCCGATCCGCGAGCAGACCACGGCGCACGTGCTGCTGTCGGGGATTGACGACCGCACGGCGTTCGCCATCCGGTCGATGATGTTTGACGAAGCGGGTGCGCTGGACTTCGCCGACGAGCCCCGGGCGGCGCTGCCCGGTTTGCATCTGGTCGACGGCTCAACGCGGGATTACCCGTTCGATCGCGTGAGCGTGACGCTCAACCGCGACAACTTTCCCGGCCCGCTGTCCAGCGAAACGCCTCTGTCGGTAGACGTTTCGGGCGTAGCGGTGCACGTGGTGGGCTGGATGCGGACGCGGGTGTTCCGCGAGGACGAGCAGCGGCGGCCCCGGGTGCGGCCCGACGGCAGCGTGGACCGCGGGTATTACGCGGTGGGAGACTCGATCGGGGCGTGGGGGATTGAAGCCAGCGCCGAGGATGAACTTCGGGGCCTGCGCGGACGGATCACCGAGCGGCTGGATACCGGCGACAGCACGGTGATTCCGCGTGAGCCGGGCGCTGACGTGCGGCTGACGCTCGATGCGCAGTTGCAGGCCAGGGTTCAGGCGCTGCTGAGCGAGCAGGCCGGGCTGACGGTGGTGCAACCGTGGATGCGCAACAAGGCGGCGGCGCCGGGCGAGCACCTGCGGGGTGCGGTGGTGGTGCTGGATATCGATTCGTCGGACATTCTGGCCCTGGTCTCTACGCCGACGTTCACGCGGCAGCAACTGCGGGAGCAGCCTGAGACGGTGTTCATCGACGGGCCCGAGGCTCCGCTGCTCAACCGCGCCATCGCCAAGCCTTACCCGCCGGGCTCGATCGTCAAGCCGCTGATCTACGCTGCGGCGGTGAGCGAAGGGCTGTGGGACGCCTCGCGGGCGGTGGGCTGCGAGGGGCATCTGCTGCCGGGTCAGCGGAACATGTTCCGCTGCTGGGTGTTCAAGCCCCCGCTGAGCACGACGCACAATGCGGTGTTTGGGCACCCGCTGAGCGCCGCCGAGGCCCTGATGGTCTCGTGCAACATCTACTTCTACCAGTTGGGCCGGGCGCTCGGGCCGGAGCGGATCGGCCGGTGGTACGAGCGATTCGGCGTAGGGTCGGCGGCGGCGCGGCCGGCTCTGGGTGTGGGCGATCAGTTTGCCGGCGCCGCCGGGCCGATGGTCGCGATCGCCGACAGTGACAGCGACGAGATCACCGGTGACTCGCTGTCGCGGGCACCTCAGCCGGTGCGGCGGGGCGTTACGCCGGGGCGGGGCGGGCTTTCTCTGGGAGAGTCGACGCTGATGGGCATCGGTCAGGGGCCGGTGGCGTGGACGCCGCTGCACGCGGCCGACGCACTGGCGACGCTGGCGCGGGGCGGCGTGCGGATGCTGCCCCGGGTGCGGTTCGACCGCCCGGTGGTCACCGACAACCTGAATCTGGACCCGCAGGCGGTGGCCATGGCCCTGCAGGGCCTGCAATTGGCGGTGGCCGACGATCGCGGCACCGGGCACCACATCACTATCGGCGAGAGCGGGCGACGGGAGAAGGTGTTCAATCTGTCGGGCGTGATGCTGTGGGGCAAGAGCGGCACGGCTGACTCGGGCGAGCGGGCGAGGGACGCGACGGGTCAGGTGATCACCGACACCGCCGGCAACCCGGTAAGTGTGGATCACTCGTGGTTCGCCGTGCTGGCCGGGTCTCAGGCCGAGGGGCGGCCCCGCTATGTGGTGGTGGTGCTGGTGGAGAACGGGGGCAGCGGCGGTCGGGTGGCCGGTCCGCTCGCCAATCAGGTGCTTCACGCCCTGCGAGCCGAGGGGTACCTGTGAGGATGATCGCTCCTCCGGTGCCGTTGGCCGAGCGCACCGCGCTGAACTGGCTCACACCAGCCTGGCTGTGTGTGATCGCCGGTCTGGGGTTGTCGTTGCTGGGAATCTACTCGATCGATCTGGGGGCGGACACGCGGACGGCGGCCGCGGCGCCGGGCCTGAGCGCCTTGGCGGCACGGCAGGCGGTGTTTCTTGGAGTCGGGCTTCTGGCGGCCGGGCTGGTGATCTGGCCGCACGCCCGGGTGCTGCGGATGCTGGCCTGGCCGGCGCTGGCGGTGTGCATCCTGCTGCTTCTGGTGCTGCTGTTGCCATTTGTGCCCAGCTGGCTGGTGGCTCCGCGCAAGGGCGTGCGGGGGTGGATTGACCTGGGGCCGCTCGACCTGCAGCCGGCGGAGTTCGCCAAGATCGCCTTCACGCTGGCGGCGGCGGACTACTTGCGGTACCGCAAGAACCACCGCACGGTGCTGGGGCTGCTGCCTCCGGCGATCCTGACGTTCATTCCGGTCGGGCTGATCGTTCTGCAGCCGGACATGGGCACAGCGCTGATGTTCGTGCCGGCGATCTTCGCCATGCTGGTGGCGGCAGGGGCGCGGGTGCGGCACATGCTGATGGTCGTGATCATCGGTCTGTGCGCCGCCCCGGCCAGTTACCCGCTGTTGCACGATTACCAGAAGCAGCGGATCATCGGCCTGTTGGCCCAGTTCCGGGGGGAGAAGCACACTTCAGACGACCTGAACTACCAGGCGTACACCGCTCAGACGGTGCTCGGGGCCGGCGGCCTGACCGGCCTGCCCGAGGCCCACAGCCGCGCCGTCATCCGCTATGCCGAACTGCCCGAGCGGCACAACGACATGATCTTTGCGGTCATCGTCAACCGCTTCGGGTTGGTGGGGGGCATCGCCGTGCTGGCCGCGTACGGGCTGTGGCTGGGCGGGGCGTTGCTGGCGGCGGCGGCGTGCCGCGAGGCCTTCGGGCGGCTGGTGATCGTGGGGCTGTCGGCGATTCTGGCGGTGCAGGCGGTGATCAACATCGGCATGGTGATCGGCCTGCTGCCGATCGTCGGGCTCACGCTGCCGTTTGTGTCCTATGGGGGCAGCAGCATGCTGGCCATGTGGCTGACCACGGCGGTGGTGGTGTCGATATCGCTGCGGCCGCCGCCCCGGCTGAGCCGGCCGGGCTTGCAGTTTGACGACTGATCGGCGGCGGGCGGGTGAGCGTGCGTCAGGGCTCGTCGGGGTCGCTGAGCGGATCGACCTGGGCCCGGAGCATGCGGGCGTAGCGGCCGCCCCTGGCGGCGAGGTCTTCATGGCGGCCGGTCTCGATGATCCGCCCGTTCTCGAGCACGACGATCAGGTCGGCGTTGCGGATGGTCGAGAGACGGTGGGCGATGACAAAGCAGGTCCGCCGCTTCATCAGCCCGGCCAGGGCGGTCTGGATCAGCCGCTCGCTCTCGCTGTCCAGGTTGCTGGTGGCCTCGTCGAGGATGAGGATCCGCGGGTCGGCCAGGATGGCCCGGGCGATGGCGATCCGCTGCTTCTGGCCGCCGGAGAGGCGGACGCCCCGCTCGCCGATGACCGTGCCGTAGCCCTGCTCAAGTTCGCGGATGAAGCCGTCGGCGTTGGCGGCCCGGGCGGCCTGGGCGATGTCCTCCGGCGAGGCGTGGCGGCGGCCGTAGGCGATGTTCTCGGCGATGCTGCCGTCAAACAGGAAGACCTCCTGCTCGACGATGGCCAGCAGGGAGCGGAAGGCCTCGACGTCGATGTCGCGCAGGTCCAAGCCATCAAGCTCGATGGCGCCGGTGGAGGGGTCGTAGAAGCGGGCGACCAGGTTGCACAGGGTGGTTTTGCCGGAGCCGGAGGGACCCACCAGGGCCACCGTGGAGCCGGCGGGGATCTCCAGGTTCACATCGCTGAGCACTCGGCGTTCGTGCCCCGGATAGGCGAAGGAGACCTCGCGGAGGGCCACCCGGCCCAGCACCGGGCGGGCCGGCTGGCCGGCGCGGCGGGAGGTCTCGGCCAGTTCGGGCTTCTCGGCCAGCACGTCCAGGCAGCGGTCCCAGCCGGCCATGGAGTTCTGCAGGGATGACGCGGGGGAGACCAGCACCTCCAGCGGGCCGAGCAGCATGAGCAGGTACGCGCTGAAGGCGGCGACGTCGCCGATGGTCAGGCTCCCGCCGAGTACGCGGTGCCCGCCGTAGATCAGCACGGCGGCGGTGGCGGTGGGGATGAGGATCACCCAGACGAGTTCGATCCACCGCGACCAGAACCAGATGAGCATGTCCTGGCGGGCCATGAAGTGGTTGTTGGTGGTGAAGCGGAGGGCTTCAGACCGCCAGCGGCCGAAGGACCGCACCACGCGGATGCCCGAGAAGGCCTCGGCGGCGTGACCGTCGGCGGCGCTGCGGAGTTGCTTCATGGCGCGGTGGATGGGCCGGATTCGGCCGATCCAGGTGCGGTGGCTGAAGTACACCGCCGGCAGAAGGGCCAGACCGCCGACGAGCATGCGCCAATCCAGCACGGCCATAGCGGCCAGCCCGCCGCCGAACGTGATGGCGGCCCGGAGCGGGTTGTAGACGACTGTGAAGAGCATCTCGCCCACCAGCCCGGCGTCCTCACGCAGGATGGAGGAGACCCCGCCGCTCTTGATGCCCTGCAGGCGGTGCAGCGGGAGGCGGGCCATGTGGGCGAACATGCGGCGGCGGACCAAAGCCCGCACCAGTTGCCCCAGCCGGGTCATCTGGTAGCGGCCCAGGGTGCCGACCGTCGCGCTGACGACCGTCAGGGCGATCAGGACACCGCCGAGCATCCACAGCAGTTGCGAGCGGCTGAAGGGCTGCAGCCAGTCGGGCAGGCCGGTGGGGCCGGGTGAATCCAGGATGATGTAGTCAAACGCGATCTTGGTGCTCAGCGGGAACAGCAGCCCGATGAGCGTGGCGAAGGTGAGGGTGGAGAGGGCGAAGGCGACCTTGCCCCAGTGGCCCCGAAGCAGACCGAGGAACGCTCGGAGCAATTCGGTGATCGGACGCTGGGCCCGGCGGGCGTGGTGGGGGGCGCGTTCGCTGGTCCAGTCCCGGGGTTGGTCGGTCGGGGGCTTCTCCCCGCGGGTGTATTTGCCCTCACGGATGTCCTTGGCACGTTGCTGGAGGTACGCCTGGTAGCGCTGTTTGCTGGACGATCGACCGGGTTGCACGCGGGATGATAGATGCGAGCGCCCACTATGCTCCGGCCATGAAGCTCTCGGTCCCGGTGCGAATCTTGCTGGGGGTTCTGGCGGGGCTGGCGGTCGGGTTGGCCCTGAACGCCTGGTGGTCGCCTGCCTCGTGGGCTTGGCTGGGCGTGAACGATGCGGCGGCGTATCTCGCCCGCACTGATGCTCCGGCCAACGCCCAGGCGGGGGTGATGGCCGGGGCGGCCCGGCTGGCGGTGGAGGCAACCAACTTCACGGCCGATGTGTTCCTGCGGGCGTTGCGGTTCATTGCCGTGCCGCTGGTGCTGTTCTCGCTGATCGCCGGGGTGGCGGCCCTGGGGGATGTGCGGCGGCTGGGCCGCATCGGGCTGCGGACGGTGTCGCTGTTCGTGGTCACCACGGTGTTGGCGATTGTCATCGGGCTGGTGCTGGTGAACGTGGTGCAGCCGGGGCACATGGTCTCTGAGGAGACCCGCAACCAGTTGGCCCAGGCCCGCCAGGGCGATGTGGCGGCCCGTCAGACGCAGGCGACGGCCCTTGCCGAGCAGGGGGCGGCGGTGTGGAGGATGCTGCTCTCGGCGGTGCCCACCAACCCGTTTGATGCGCTGGCCCGCGGGGACATGCTGCAGGTGGTGGTGATGGCCCTGGTGCTGGGGGCGGGGCTGACGCTGCTGCCGCAGGACCGCCGGGGCCCCTTGGTGAACCTCTGCGAGTCGATCAACGAGGTGTTCACCAAGATCATCCACGGGCTGATGTGGATCGCCCCGGTGGCGGTGTTCTGCCTGATGGTGCGTGTTGCCGCGGGGCTGGGCACCGAGGTGGTGGCGGCCCTGGGGGTGTTCTGCGCCACGGTGGTGGGGGGGCTGGTGCTGCTGCTGGTGGTGGTCTACGCGCCGCTGGTCTGGCTGGCGGGGGCGAACCTTTGGCGGGTGATCGTCGGCATGATGCCGGCGCAGTTGCTGGCGTTCTCGACCAGTTCATCGGCGGCGACGCTGCCGGTGACCATGCGGTGCGTGCGTGAGAATCTGGGCGTGAGCGAACGCACCACCAGTTTCGTCTGCTCGCTGGGGGCGACGATCAACATGGACGGCACGGCGTTGTATCAGGCCATTTCCGCCGTGTTCATCGCCCAACTGTACAACATGGACCTCACGCTGGGTCAGCAACTCACGCTGGTGGCGGCGACCACGCTCTCGGCGATTGGCGCCCCGGGCATCCCCGGCGGGGGCATCGTGGTATTCGTGGTGGTGCTGCAGTCGGTGGGTATTCCGCTGGAGGGGCTGGCGGTGATCCTTGCGGTCGATCGGCTGCTGGACATGTTCCGCACCGTGATCAACGTCACCGGCGATGCGGTGGGCGCGGTGGTGATCGAACGGCTGGAACGCAGCGGCGGCCATGCGGACGCTGAGCCGGCCCTGCCGTCCGCGTCCAAGCCGGACTGAACGGTGGGCCCTCGTGCGGCTCAGTTGCATACGGCGGCGAAAGCGTTGATGAAGGCGATGAAGTCGTCGCCGGTCACCTGGCCGTCGGCACCGAGGACGCCGCCGATGCCGGCGATATCCGCCTGGCACTCGCTGGCGACAAAGCCGTTGATGAAGGCGACGAAGTCGTCGCCGGTGGCAACGCCGTCGGGAAGGGCGGCCCCGCCGATGCCGGCGATGTCGGCCGGGCACGGCCCGCCGGTGCAGGCGACGGGCTCGGCGGAGCCGATGGCCCGGCCGCCGGTCACGCGGAAGGGGCGTGCCGGCCAGGTGAGCGGGCTGGCGATGGTGCGGCCGTCGGCTCCGGTGGCCAGCACGCCGTACTGCAGGGTGCGGCCGCACGGCGGGGTCGGCAGGGTGACCTGCACCAGCGTGTCCAGCGCAGTGGCCGGCTGAACATCCACCGGGATCGCCTGCTCGTACCAGCCGTCGGCGTTGCCGCCGGGGGTGCACGAACTCATGCGGTACACGACGCGGACGGATCCGGGCACGATGCCGCCCGGCAGTGCGGTGACCTTCAGGGCCAGCGTGAACGGCTGGGAGGCGTCGGTGAACGGCGGGGCCGGATCGGTGGTGGCCGGCGGGATGGGCGGCTGCGGCGGCAACGCCCGATTGGTGACCTGCACGCGGGGCAGACCGGCCAGCCGCTCGCTGAAGGCCAGCAGGGCGGCGAACATCTCCTGCCCGGTGGGGGTGATCTGGCTGGCGGGCAGAATAAAGCCGAACTGGCCGGTGTCGCGGAGCTCCACGCCGTAGCCGATGGCGTCGCGGGCGCCGGTGGACCAGTCGGAACTGGTGCCCGAGGCGAGATAGAGGATGCTGCCGGTGGGGCCGGCGGTGTAGGTGGCGCCGTTGGAGGCGTTGATGGCGGCGAGCATGGCCGCGGAGAAGTCCGCGAACAGGGCCGGGCTGGGGTGGGCGGCGTTCTGATAGGCCCACGGCTGCAGCAGCAACTGCGAGTAGCTGTGCAGGTCAAAGTGGCTGCGGATGAACGGCCGGGCGGTCACGAAGTCGCGAAGGGCCTGAGTTTCGGGCTCGCTGAACGCCGATGGGCCCCGGTAGACATCGCTGCCGAGGTTGCCGCTGGAGCCGGAGTTGCGACCGAAGCCGTACGACCAGTTGCGGTTGAGATCGATGCCGAAGCTGGTTGTGCCGGTCTGGCGGCGGTTCTTCCGCCACATGCGGTTGTTGGTCCAGGAGAAGACGTAGCCGTCGGGGTTGGCCACCGGCAGGATGAAAAACTGAAACCGCTGGAGGGCCTGGGCGATGCGGATGCTGCCGTCGCCGGTAGCCAGTTGGTTGGCGATGAACATCGCCGTCATCGGGCTGACCCACTCGCGAGCATGCAAGCCGCCGTTGATGAAGATCGCCGGCGCGTCGGCGGGTGTGGCAGGGTCGGCGATGCGCAGCAGCCAGATGGGCCGCTGCTGGACCGATGAGCCGATGGTGATGCGAGCGATTCTGGTCGGGTACGTCGTCACCAGCGAGTCGGCGAAGGCGGAGATCTGATCGAGCGTCTTGAAGTCGCTGAACCACGCGATGGGGGCCGGCCCCTCGTTCAGCACGCCGACGCCGCCGAGTTGGCCGGCCAGCCGCTCGTTCTCCGCATCCACCAGCGACTGCACGTCCGGGATGATCACCTGGTGAGGCAGGCCCGTGGCCCGAAGGGCGGCCCAGCGGTCGGGCGGGATGCGGAAGTCCATCGGCCCCAGGCCCAGCCGGCACGACCACGGGTCCGGGCTGATCTGCAGCATCAGTTCCAGGTCCTCCGGCGTGGAGATCTGCACCCGCACCACCGCGTGGCCGTCGAAGCGCTCCACCGGGGCTCCGGCCGGCGCCAGCGGCTGCGCGCCGGCACTGGCGCTCAAGCAGGCGAGCAGACCACAGGCTGAGAGGACGGCGGCAGCGGGGCGGAGATGACTGAGCATGTCTGGATCTTTCGCGGTCGGGCGGTTCGTGCGTGCTGTGCGGAACTCCGGAAGATGAACATCCGGTCAGAATCACCCCGCAATCCGGTCATCCCAGCCCCTGGTGATTTCGATCAACCCCCGCCTGCGAACGCGTTGATGAACGCGATGAAGTCATCGCCGGTCACCAGTCCGTCGGGGCTTCCCCCGCCGATCCCCGTCAGGTCAGCGAGCGGGTCATCGGCCGCAAACGCGGCGACGAACGCGACAAAGTCGTCACCGGTCAGCAGTCCGTCACCGGGCGGGGCCCCGCCGATGCCCACGATGTCGGCCAGTTGCCGCAGTTGTGAGAACAGGGCCGAGGGCGCTTCGGTCAGCGGGAGGCCCGGCCGCTGCACGCTGAGCACCAGGGCGCTCTCGCCATCGGCCTGAAAGTGCTCCAGGTGAAGGGTGTGCTGGCCGGCCCGCAGCCGCACCACGCCCTCGCTGGTCTCCAAGCCGAGCCCCGGACGCTCGATGACCGGCACGCCGGAGACGGTCAGCCTCGCGCCGTCGTCGGCCTGCAGCACAAAGCGGTAACTCCCGGTGCGTTCGGCCCGGAACAGCCCGGTGATGCTCACGCCGGCGTTCTGCGAACGGCCGACGATGGCGTACGGCCCGAAGGGCGCCGGGTTGTTGATCCACGCGAGCGTTTCCGTCGGGCCCGGCTGCAGCAGTTCGAGGTTCGGCAAAGAAGTGGTTCCCGGCGGCAGGTCGTAGAACACCGCCTTGAGGCCGGGGATGGTCGATGGTTCACCGAGGCCGATCGCGTAGTCGCCGGCCGGTTGAACGCTCACGTTCACCGTCGCGGTAGCGGTGTTGCCCGCGCTGTTGGTGATGGTGTAGCTGAACTGGTCCGACCCGCTGCTCAGCCCCGCCGGCGGGGTGTACAGCAGGGCCGGCCGGCCGCCCGGCCCGGTGGTCGTCGTGACGCTTCCGCCGGCGAGCGACGATGACGCGAAGGCGGTGATGCTCAGCGGACCGCGGCCCGGATCGCCGTCGTTGGCCAGCACGTCCAGCACGGTCCCCTCGCCGGAGAGCGCCAGCACCGTGTCGTCCTGGGCCCTGGGCAACGCTGATTGCCCGGTCGCCGCCGCCAGCACGCTGAACAGGTCCAGGCGACCGTCGCCGTGCTCGGGGTCGTCGCCGGGCGGGCCCAGATCCACCGCGGTGGTGCGAAGCACCTGCTCCCATTGCGTGCGTGTGAGCGTGGGGTTGGCCGTCCAAGCCAGGGCCGCTGCGGCAGCGACCATCGGCGTCGAGAACGAGGTGCCGGTGAAGAAGGTGTAGTTGCCGCCGACTTCGCAGGTCAGCACGCCCACGCCCGGGGCGGTCAGGTCCACCATGGCGCCGCGAACCGAGAACGGCGGCGTGATGTCGTTCTGGTCGGTGGCGCCGACCACGAACACGTTGGCCCAGTCCAGATCAGGGTCCAGCGTGTTGCCCAGATTGCCCGCAGCGAAGAACAGGCTGGCGTCCAGCGTCGCCAGATAGTCCCCGGTGGCCTTCACCGCCGGAAACTCCACCCCGCTGTAACTGACCGACACGAACTTCACCCCCTGCTCCGCGGCCGTTCTGGCCCCCAGCAGCACGTCAGAGAGCAACGCTCCGCCGTCAAGGGAGGTGCTCACCCGCACGGGCATGACCCGCATATCCCATCCCAGACCGGTGACGCCGGCGGCGTTGTTGCCCACCGCTGCGACAATGCCGGCGATCGCCGTGCCATGCCCGAAGATGTCGCTGATCAGCGGGTCGGCCAGCGAGGCCTGCTGCACCGCCGTGCCGATGGTCCGCCAGCCCAGCACGCGACGGCCGATCAGGTCGGGGTGATCCAGATCGATCCCCGTGTCCACCACCGCCACCACGGTTGACGGGGCGCCGGTGTTGATCGACCACGCCAACTCGCTCCGCAGCACGCGGTGGTGCCACTGCTCCGGATACAGACTGTCATCGGGCGTGCTCGCCGGATAGACGCGGGCATCAGGGTGGACGTATTCGAACAGTCCGGTGTCACGCAGTTGTGCGGAGAGCGCTTGCGTGCCGTTCACGCCCGAGGCGATCAGCCACTCGTCGGTGCCGCGGACCTCGCGGACGATCCGCACGCCCTGAGCGGCGAGCGTCTCCAGCATGGCCTGGGCCTTGGCGATGCTCTCGGGCCAAGGGCGGGCGATGATCTGGCCGGTTTCCAGTTCCGCCGCCCGCTGCAGCGGTGCGGGTTGCCGCGGGGTGCCCGCCAGGCCGTCCGGCCGTGCGACAGCCGTGCCCCCGATGGAGGCCAGCAGCAGGCACGCAAAGGCAACGCGTTTGAACACCGGGGCGATGGGTCCTTGTGCTTGACAGCGACTGGTCCGACTGAAACATACCACCGGTTCGCCTTGTGTCCGGCAATGTGCAACCCAGGCGGCAGGTCGGCGGGGTGGGCGGCCAGCACCAAAGGGCGGCGTTGCCCGGTTGAACGGGCGGAGGTGGACGAAAAAAGTTATAGGACGCGAAGCGTGGCCGGTTCGCTCCCGTTGCCCCCGCCGTACCGTCGCCATCGTGAGTTCTCCCGACCCCCTTCCCGCCGGTGCGCCACGCGATCCGACGGCCGATCCGGCCCCGCTGCCGCCGCCGCCGTCGGCGCCGCTGGGCGAACTGGCCCCGGTGTGCTTCGCGGTTGCCAACACGCTGATGGAGGACTGGGGCGAGGCCGTTCGCGCCGTGCTTCGGGCTTTGGAGCCGCCCACGCCCGGCCAGGTTCGGGCCGTGCGTGTGCTCTCGGCGCGGGTTGAGGCGCTGGCGCTGCTGCTGGGTGATCGCAAACTCCGCAACCGTGCTCGCGCCGTGCGTCGCTCAGCGGGCTCGCTTCGCGACGCTGACGTGCAGGGGGCCCCGGCCGATGACCGCCTGCAACTGGCCCGCGAGATGCTGCAGGGGTTGCCGAAGTTGGCCGAGCGGGTGCAGCGTCGCTGGCGTCGGCAGGTCCGCCGTGTATCGCACGGCGGGCAGGGGCCGTTCTCGTCGCCGCGGTTCCCCGATGGCTTACTCGCACGGGCGGCCGTGCTGGCCCGTCGGGCGACGGTGCTGGCGGCGGCACGGCCCACCACCGTTGCCGGGGCCCATCGACTGCGGCTGGCGATCAAGCGGCTCCGCTACGCCTCGGCGGTTCTGGCGGCCTCCGGCCTGCCGCTGCCCAGCCCGCTAGATGTTCCCGCTCTGCGATCCCTGCAGCGGGCTTTGGGCGACGCCCGGGACCGCCGCCTGACTGGCAGCGAACTTGCCGAGGTGGTGCATGCCGCCTCGGCCCAGTTGGTGCCCGACGCTTCAGCGGGTGCCGCGGGCTTGGCGGAGGCGGAATCCGGCGTTCCGGTCGCCGGCATCGAGCTGGGCTCCAGCGCGGCGCGGCTGCTGGTGGCCAGCGTGAGCGCTGACGGCCGGATCACGCGGCTGCACGAGGTGCGGGAGCCGACGCGGCTGGCTGAAGGGCTCGGCGGGTCGGCGGATGCCGCCGCAGCGAGCGACCCCGCACGCGGTGGACGCGTGCTCAGTGAGCGGGCCAAGCGCGAGACGCTCGCGGCCTTGGGCCGGTTTGTGCGGGCGGCGCAGACGCACGGCGTGCCGCCGGAAGGCATGGAGGCGGTGGCGACCGCGGCGGTGCGCATGGCGGCCGACGGGGGCGAGTTCCTCGAAGAGGTTCGCAACGCGACCGGCCTGCGGGTGCGGATCATCACCCAGCAGGAGGAGGCCGAGTTGGCCGCCGAAGGTGTAGCGGCACAGTTCGCCATCGGCAGTGTGCCGTCTGTGGTGGCCGATGTCGGTGGCGGCAGCACGCAGGTGTCGCTGCTGGAAGACGGGCGGGTGGTGCGTTCGGTGCTCATCCCCATCGGGGCGGTGGTGATCGCTGAGCGGTTCGGCGGGCACGCGGCGTTGTGCGAGCAGCGGTGGACCGAGGCCCGGGCGGCGGTGCGTGAGGCGGTCCGCGGGCCGGTCAAGGCGCTGCGGCCGCCGGCGGGGTGCCTGGCGGTGGCGGTGGGGGGCTCGGCCACCACGGTGGCCGCGTTGGCCTTGGCCCATGCGGGAGCGCTTTCGTTGCAGGCCGAGCCGGAGGCGGCCATGCCCGCACGGCTGCAGGGGGTGATGGTGGACCGCGGGGCGCTGCGGCGGGTGCTCCGCGCCCTGCGTACTTCCACGGTGGAGAGTCTGGCCGGTACGCCGGGTATCGCCCCGGGCCGGGCGGACGTGGCTCTTTCGGGGGCGATGGTGCTGCGCGAGGTGCTCCGGGCGTTGCCCAGGCGGGCGGCTGAGCAGTGGGTGGTGCATCTTGGCGGCGTTCGCGAGGGGCTGGTTCTGCGGGCGGCCCGCGCCTTGGCCGCTCGGGAGCGGTGAGCGGGCACGCGGGCACACCTGGGGTGGTCATCGCTCTGCGGAATGGCGGTTCGGGCCCGGGGTCGGGGCTGGTCTACGCTTGAATCGGCCGGGCGGGTAGCTCAGCTGGCCAGAGCATTCGCCTTACACGCGAAGTGTCCCGGGTTCGAATCCCGGCCTGCCCATTGTCTCGCACCACCTCTCCTTCGCCGTTGATTTCGAATATGACCCCGCACCGCTGAAGCATGAATGCGTTCGATCTGGCTTATGCGGTGGGGGGCGTGCTGCTGGCGCCGGTGTGGGCCCGCAAGGCCCGGGGCGGGTGGGGCGAGCGGTTCGGCCACACTCCGGCGCTGCCTGAGCCTGCGGCGGGCCGCAAGCGGCTGCTGCTGCATGCCGTGTCAGTCGGCGAAGTCTCCGCGATCCGAGGGCTGGTCGCCGAGTTGACCCCCCACGTCGAGGTCGTCGTCGCCACCACCACCGACACCGGCCTGGCCCGTGCTCGAGAACTGTTCAAGCCGCCGGTCCACGTGGTCCGCTACCCGCTGGACTTCACCCGCTCGGTTGAGCGGTTCCTGGATGCAGTCCGGCCGGACGGCGTGGGGCTGGTGGAACTGGAACTCTGGCCCAACTTCATCGCGTCCGCCCGCCGGCGGGGCATTCCGGTGGCGGTGGTCAACGGCCGCCTGAGCGCCCGCAGTTTCCGGGGCTATCGCCGCATCCGGCCGGTGATGCAGGCCAGTTTCGGCGGGCTGCATCTGGCGGCGGTGCAGGACCGCCATTACGCCGAACGCTTCATCGCTATGGGCGCCCGACCGGAACGCGTGGTGATCTCTGACACCATGAAGTGGGACGCGGCCCCCGCCGTGCCGCCGGGCGGCGCAGCCTCGCTGTCCGGTGTGGCCGCGATGGCCGCGGACTTCGGCATCGACCCATCCCGACCGCTCATCGTCGCCGGATCAACCGCCGAGGGCGAAGAGGCGATGCTGCACGAGGCTTGCCCGCCGGGCGTGCAACTGCTCTGTGCGCCGAGAAAGCCCGAGCGGTTCGACGCGGCCACGGCCGCCCTGCCCGGCTGCGTGCGTCGCTCTCGCACCGCCGGCCGGGCCGGGACAGTCGTCGGCCGAATCACCCCTGTGCCCGCGGCCCCGCCGATCAACTCGCCGACCCGCTTTTTGCTGGACACTATCGGCGAACTGCGAACCGCCTACGCCCTGGCCGATGTGGTGGTGGTGGGGCGGTCGCTGGTGGACCAGGGCGGCTCGGATCCCATCGAGCCCGCTGCCCTCGGCAAGGCGGTGCTGATCGGGCCGTTCACACGCAACTTCACGACGGTGGTGGAAACGCTGTCGGCCGCGGGCGGGCTGCAGGTGGTCGCCCCTGGTGAACTGCGGGCCGTACTGGAGCGGCTGCTGGCTGACGCCCCGCGGCGGGCGGCGATGGGCCAGGCCGCTGTGCAGTGCGTTTCCGCCCACAAGGGGGCCACCCGCCGCCATGCCGAATTGCTGCTGCGGATGCTCGCTGAAGCCGCTCGGCCCGATGGCGAGGGAAAGAGTACGGCTGGGCTTCCCGCTTCCGGCGGTGCATCGGTGTCCTCGGCAGTGTGAACACCCCATCAACCGGGCCGGTTCGGCCAGTCCTTGGCCTGGGCGTCCTCACCGACCCGCCCCAGAGGCACCGTTGCTCCGGGGCGCGTATCATCCATACGTTCGATGAGTTCACGAGCCACGCGCGGGTTTCAGCCCCCGTTCGTGGCATATGTCCTGTCTATCGAATAGATCGTCGGCGGCTCACCGGCCGCTCGCACGAGGACGTAGCTCAGTTGGTAGAGCAGCGGACTTTTAATCCGCTGGTCGTGGGTTCGAGTCCCACCGTCCTCATTGTCCAGCCCTTCGCTGCGGGCCCTGTCCGCGGCACATGACCGCCGGCCGCTTTCCACATGCACACCCACGCGCTCCACGCCAACTGGTACCAGGGTCACCTTCACCTCTGGGCCGAGGTGGCCCGTCCGGTCGACGCCCGCTCGGCCCGTGCCGGACTGCATCCGTTCGTGTGCACCGTGGAGGAACTCGGCACACTGGTCGGCGGCGTCTTGCCGTCGGCGGCCGCTCGCGAGGCGGCCGAGGTGCGTGTGCTGCTGCCCACCGCCCGCAACCTGCCGCTGCCCAGCCCCACGGTGGCCCACGCTGTCGGGCACGCGGTTGCGGAGGACTCGGGCGAGGCCGTGGTGATGGTGCCGTACAGCGTGCCGTCTCTGGCCGTGCCCCCGGCCGACGCGCTTGATGTGCTGGATGCGATGGACGCGTCGTTCGGCGAAGCGGCGGCGATCAGCGGGCGCACCAGCGCCGTGGACGCGGGCGCCGGGCTGAGGTACTACGTGACGGTCGGACGGTTTGTCCGGTGGCTGCTGGCCCAGCAGCGGTTTGTGCCCAGCGTGGTGCAGGACTTCGCCGGCAACCTCCACGGGCTGTGGCAGCCCTGGCTGGCCGACGAGGCCACCGTGCACCGGCTGCAGCGGCTGACCGCCGCCATGCCGCCCGCGGCGCGGGCCGCCGATGACGGCGCCGGCAGCCAGGCCTGGCCGATTCTGGAGGATCTGATCGTCCGTGTGTGCGACTCTCAGTGCCGAAGGGTGCTGGTCGCCGAGACGATGCACGACACCATCGCCGGCCGCAAGCCCGCCGAGGACCCGCACGTGGCCTGGCTGACCGGCCTGCTGGATGCCCCCGACGGCATCTCGGCGGTCGGCGAGCAGAAGCCCGAATTGGTCAAGCGGGTGCGCAATTGGATCGGCCAGTTGGACCAGCGGGGCATCAGTTCCAGTTGGCGATTGAGCTTCCGCCTGGAAGAGCCGCTGGACCTGCCGGCCGCTCCGGCCGCCAGCACCGCCGACGGCGAGGTGCAGATCACCCCGCCGGCGTCGGGCCTCACCTGGCCGCTGCGGCTGGGCCTGCAGTCGGTGGAGGACCCGCGTGTGACCATCGACGCGGAGGACGTGTGGCTGATGCCGGCCGAGGGCGGCGTGGTGCTGGGGCATCGCGTGGATCAGCCTCAGGAACTGCTGCTGGCGGAGTTGGCTCGTGCGGCGCGGCTCTACAAGCAGGCCGAGAAGGCACTGGAGCAGGCCGAGCCCGCCGGCCTGCAACTGACGACCAACCAGGCGTACGAGTTCCTGCGCGAGCACCGGTCCATCCTCGCCGAGCAGGGCTTCATCGTGCACGTGCCCGCATGGTGGGACGCCCCCGGCACCCGTCTGGGCGTTCGCTTGCACATTGACAGCGGGGAGGCTCCGCAGACCGCCCCCGGCTCGGCCTCGCCGCCGCGTATCGGCCTGAACACGCTGGTGAACTACCGCTGGCAGATTTCTCTCGGCCAGACCAGCCTGAGCCTGCAGGACTTCCAGAAACTCGCCGCCATGCGTTCGCCGCTGGTGCTGATCGACGGCCGCTGGGTCGAGGTTCGGCCCGAGGACGTGCAGGCGGCGGTGGCGTTCATCCGCGAGAACCCGGGCGGGGAGATGGAGCTCGGGCGGGCGATTCGCCTGGCCTACGCCGCCGACTTGCGACAGACCGGCCTTCCGGTGGTCGGCATGGACGTCAGCGGGTGGCTGGCCTCGGTGTTCGGTGATGGCACGGGGCCGCAGAAGATGCCCATGCTCGGCGCGCCCGACGGGTTCGTCGGCTCGCTCCGGCCGTATCAGGTCAAGGGTCTGTCATGGCTCTCGTTCATGGACCGCTTCGGTCTGGGCTCGTGCCTGGCCGACGACATGGGTCTGGGCAAGACCATCCAGTTGCTGGCGATGCTGCTGCACGAAAGGCAGGGTCTGCTGCCGACCAGCGAGCAGCCGGGACCGACGCTGCTGGTGGTGCCGATGAGTGTGCTGGGCAACTGGGTGCGCGAGAGTCGACGCTTCGCACCTTCCATCCGCGTGATGGTGCATCACGGTCCGTTGCGGGCCCAGGGCGAGGCGTTCCTGAAGGTGGCATCCGAGCACGATCTGGTCGTGACCACCTATTCCCTGGCGCACCGCGATCGCGAGACACTCGCCCGCGTGCCGTGGTGGCGCATCGCACTTGATGAGGCGCAGAACATCAAGAATCCGGTGGCCAAGCAGACCCAGGCCATTCGCAGCCTGGATACGCCAAGGCGCATCGCCCTCACCGGTACGCCGATCGAGAACCGCCTTTCGGAACTCTGGTCGATCATCGATTTCATCAACCCCGGCCTGCTCGGGACCATCCATGACTTCCGGTCCCGCTTCGCGCTGCCCATCGAACGCTACCGCGACCAGATCCGCGCCAAACGGCTGCGGTCCATCGTGCAGCCGTTCATCCTCCGGCGTCTGAAGACCGACCCCAACGTCATCGCTGACCTGCCCGAGAAGGTTGAGAGCAAGGAGTACTGCTATCTCACGCCCGAGCAGGCCTCGCTCTACGAGAGCACCGTCAAGCAGATGCTCTCGGCCGCGGAGGCCGCCGAGGGCATCCACCGGCGCGGGCTCATCCTCGCCGGCCTGGTCAAACTCAAGCAGATCTGCAACCACCCCGAGCAGTACCTCAAGGATCGGGGCGAGGACGCGGACGGCACGGGCATCGTCTGGGGAGCGGCGGCGCCTGCTCGCTCGGGCAAGTGCGTGCGGCTCATCCAGATGCTTGACGAGGTCATCGCCTCCGGCGGGCAGGCGCTGGTGTTCACGCAGTTCCGCCAGATGGGCAACCTGCTCGCCCAGATGCTGCGCCGGGAACTGGACCGCGAGGTCCTGCTGCTGCACGGCGGCACCACCCTGAAGGACCGTGAGGCCATGATCGCCGCCTTCCAGAAGGGAGACGGCAGCAACCCCGTTTTCATCCTCAGCCTCAAGGCCGGCGGCGTCGGTCTGAACCTCACGGCGGCCAACCACGTGTTCCACTTTGACCGCTGGTGGAACCCGGCGGTGGAAAGCCAGGCCACCGACCGCGCCTTCCGCATCGGCCAGACCCGCACCGTGCAGGTGCACAAGTTCGTGGTCGCCGGCACGCTGGAGGAACGCATCGACCAGATGATCGAGCAGAAGAGCGAACTGGCCGACAAGGTCATCGGCTCCGGCGAGTCCTGGCTCACCGAACTGTCGCTCTCGCAGTTGCGCGACGTGCTCATGCTCCGGCCCGATGCGGTGGCCACCGCGGATGAGGCCGAGGAGGTCTCCGCTTGAGCCCCACCCCGCCGCCATCACCTGCCCCCGGGCAGCCTCGTCGCAAGGGCAAGGCCGCGTTGCCTGCAGCGGCCGAGCCGGAAACCAAGACCCCGGTGCCCGCTTCGCCCGTTCCGGCGGGTCCTCCGCCGGTCGCTACGCCGGCTCCGCCGCCTGTGCTGCAGGAGGCCGCGGACGCCGAGGACAATCTCGACGCGTTGGAGGCCGACCTGACCGCCGAGGAGGCTGACGGGGCGGAGCAGCCTGAGGGTGCCTCCGGCAGCGCCGGCGGGCCGGGCAAAGTTGATGACCGCTCGACGACGTTCCGCAAGCGGGCGATGGAGCAGATCCCCGAGCATCTGCGCGTCGTGCGAGAGGGTCGCCAGCGTGAATTGCCTCCGCCGAGGCTGACCTCGCCGCCCCAGGCGACGATCAACCCCCGCAAGGTGCGGGGCGGCATCAAACTGTCGACCAAGGAGGGGCCGGTCTCGCTGGCGTGGGCGGCGCAGCGGTGGATGCGGCTGGTGGAGGACTGTGCGCCCGGCGAGGCGCTGACCGAGGGCGTCCTTTATGCCCGACTGGGCCAGACCCGCTTCCTGACCATCAATCCCGGGCACATCTCCGCCCGCGTGCAGGGCCGCATGCCCTTTGCGTACGTGACCGACATCCGGCTGCCGGTGTTCACCTTCGAGCAGTGGGACGCGGTCATCGCGGGGATGGTGCAGGAGGCCAAGCCGCTGGCGGCGCTGCTGGCCGGTGAGGTGCCGGCAAGCATCGAGGACCTGTTCAGTCCGCACCGGCTGCATCTGTTCCCCGCTGAGGCCTCGCACCTGTCGGTCGCGTGCACGTGCCACAAGACCCAGACCATCCGCCTTGGCCCCGGCGGCGTGCCGATGCCCGGCCCCGGAACCGCCGGCCCGTCGGCCCCGGCCTCGCCGTGGTGCAAGCACGTGTGCTGCGTGATGGCTCTGGTTGCGGAGAAGCTGGCGACCGACACGTTCCTGATGACCCAGCTTCGCGGGCTGAGCAAGGACGACCTGCTCGAGCGGCTGCGGCAGAAGCGGGCGGTGGCCTCGGCCAACCGCGAGAGCCAGCCCGGCAGCCAGGGCGGCGGGTCCGGGACTGGCCGATCGGGCGACCGGCCTGTGCCGGCGTTTGTGCCCCGCTTGCCGGGCCTGGCTGACCAGCCGAGCCCGGGGCTGGACACCCAGATCGACAACTTCTGGCGGATCGGCCCGGAGTTGGCTGAGATCGACCTGACGCTCGGGCCGCCTGAGGTCAGCCATCCGCTGCTGCGACGCCTGGGCGTTTCGCCGTTCACCTCCGCCAAGTTCCCGCTGGTAGGTTTGCTTGCCACCTGCTACGAGACCATCAGCGGTCGGGTTCTGGCGGCCGAACAGGCGGCGGTGGACAGCGTGCTGGCCGGGCTTGATGCCGCGGACCAGACGTTTTCGGCCAGCGAGGGCGAGGCACACGGCGGCGCCACTGCCGGACCGGCGACGCCGGCTGCGACCCCGACGCCGACCCCAGCTGCGGATGCCGAGCCGGCTGTGCCCAAGCCCATGCGGGCACGCAAGCTCTCCTGATACGGACAATCCGACATGGCCAAGCCTCCGCTGATCGGTATCACCTGCGATGTGGGTTTGACTGACTCGGGCCGGCCTCGCGCCCAGTGCGCCCTGACCTATCAGCAGGCGGTGGTGCGGGCGGGCGGTGTGCCGCTGCTGCTGGCGCCGCTGCCGGAACTGGCCGAGCGGTATGTCGCGACGCTGGACGGGCTGGTGCTCACGGGCGGGGATGACATTGACCCCAGGCCGTTCGGCGGGCAGGTGCACCCGGCGGCGACGCTGATGCATCCGCAGCGGCAGGCGTTCGAGTTCGCGCTGCTGGAGGCGATCGACCGGCGGGCGGGGCTGCCGGTGCTGGGCATCTGCATGGGCATGCAGTGCATGGGTGTGCACCGGGGGGGCACGCTGCAGCAGCACCTGCCGGATGTGCTGCCCACTGCGCAGCGGCACCGGGGCGACTTCCACCACCCGGTCGAGCCTTCGGGGCCGGCCGAGCATGCTCTACGACCGGGGACGGTCGCCAGTTCCCACCACCAGGCGCTCTCGGCTCCGGGGCGGCTGCGGTGCATCGCGCTGTCGGATGACGGGGTGATCGAAGCGGTGGAGGATCCGTCGCGGCCGTTCTATCTGGGCGTGCAGTGGCACCCGGAGCGGACGACGACCGAGCATCTGGGTGATGACCTGTTTCGCCGGCTGGTGGCGGCGTGCGGGCGGTGAATCAGGTCGGGCCGGGGCGGTCGGCGTCGTTGTCGACATTGTCTGTGCGGCCGATGTCTTTGCTGGTGAGCTTGGCGGGCTGCACGTTGGCGGCCGGGGGCGGGGCCAGCGGGTGCGGGGTGGCTTCGCGGGTGATCAGGGCGACGCCGTCGGGCAGGTGCTGTGCGACGGTGCTGACCACGTCGCCCTCGAGGTTGCGGGCCAGGGCGCTGCGGCGGGTCTTGCCCATGATCAGGGTGTCGCAGCCGTAGGTGACGGTGTAATCGAGGATGTCCTCGGCGATGTCGGGTGAGCAGACGTAGATCGGGACGAAGGGCACGCCGTGCAGGCGGGCGAGGACGGCGACGGTGCCCAGGGCCTCTTGGGCGGCGGGGTCGTCCTCGATGCGGGGGACGGCGCCGGCGGTCATGTCCAGCACGCGGAGGGTGCGGACGTAGATGGCGAACAGGGTGGCTCCGCGGCGGCGGGCCATGTCGATGGCGAACTCGGCCTGGTAGCGGCCGCGGGCGGCGAGCATGATGCGGGGCTTGCTGGGGTCAAGCTTCAGCGGCTCGCGGCGGAGTTCCTCCAGCCAGCCGAGTTCGGGGACGGGCAGGGCGGCCTCGGCACGGGCCTTGCGGACCTGCACGACCCAGCGGGCGAGGAGCACGCCGCCGATCATGACGCCGGCGAAGACGGCGGCGTTGGGCTTGGCGTAGATGATGGTGGCCTCGACGGCGGCCATGAACATGCCCAGGCCCCACATGCAGCGGCGTTCCCAGGGCTTGATCTCGAGCTTGGTGTTGATGGCGCAGGAGAGGACGTTGATGGTGATGGCGCCGACGACGCCGATGGCGTAGAGCTCGGCGAGGACCTTGACGTCGGCGGAGAAGGCCAGCAGGGCGATGGGGAGTATGCAGGCGACGATGAGGGCTATCCACGGGACGCCTGAGTAGTTGAGCTTCAAGAGGGGCTTGGGAAGCTCGTTGTCGTGCGCCATAGCGTACTTGACGGCGACCATGGCCATGATGGCGGTGTTGACGGCGGAGAGCAGGAGCAGGCCGAAGATGATGCCGGAGATGATGGAGAGGACGTTGCCGAATTGCTCGCTGCCGGTGGCCCGCTCGCCGGCGTGCTCGGCCAAGGCCTTCATGGCGGTGTCGCGGTACTCCTTGACCTCGGTGGGGACGTCCTCGGGCTTGAAGACGAGTGGTACGCCGTTCTCGCCCAGGGTGTTCTGGCCCCGTTCGTACTGCACGTAGTGGGGCATATCCACCGGCTTGAGGTCGGGCAGGGCGTTGAGGGCGAGGCCGAAGATGAGGTTGAGGGCGACGACCTCGATGAGGACGGGGAAGATCGTTCGGCGACTGGTGCGGGCGACCGGCTGCTTCATCAGGCCGGTCATGTTGGCGACGGCCTCAAGCCCGGAGAGGGCGAGGATGACGCGGACGAGGTTCTCCCAGCGGGTCCAGGGGTCGCTGATGGAGGCGTGCCCGGTGGAGATGGTGCTGAAGCCCTCGATGACCAGGGGGATGCAGAGGATGGCGATCAGGGCGGAGGTGAGCAGGGCGGCGATGGCGATGACCAGCGCGAAGCGGCCGGCGCTCTTGCTGCCGAGCCAGTTGATGACGCCGATGACGATGATGGCGATGCAACTGAGCATGACCACCCACGCGGCGGGGGCACCGAAGTAGTGGAAGCCCTCGACCACCGAGAGGGCGGCGGTGACCATGTAGTCGCAGATGAGCAGGGTGGCGCCGACGACCGAGAGCGTGGGGCTGAGCTGGCGTGCGGCGGCGTAGACGCCTCCGCCGTCGGGGAAGCAGCGGCAGATGACCGAGTAGGCCCAGGCGACGGCGATCATGATGACCGACATGGCGGCCAGGTAGATGGGGCTGGCGTGCCCGGTGAAGTAGAAGGCCAGACCGAGGACGTAGAGGCGGCTGGTGCCCCAGTCGCCGAACAGCAGCGGCCCGGCGTGGAACCAATGCAGATCGCGCGGGCGTTTCTGACCGACGAGGACTGAGGACATTGAGATGCGTCAGCGTTCCCGGCCGGGGCGTGTGCGCACAGGGGCTGGCCGGGCATGGCGAGCGGAAGAGATGGAGGATACCGGATCGCGGTTGGCGGCTGGGGACCGGCCGGGGCTTGCGCGTGCGATTGTCCGAAATCCGGGGATTCCGACGGCCGGGCCGGGCGGGGGCGGTTTTTGGCTCGGGACGGGAGTGGGGGGAAATGAAAAACGCCGCGGGCTGGTGCCTGCGGCGTTCTTCGTGTCAGTGGAGGCAAGGGGACTCGAACCCCTGACCTCATCCATGCCATGGATGCGCTCTACCAAAACTGAGCTATGCCCCCATGATCAACTGGCGTAGTGCTGATCACGGACCACCGAGTTGTCGGCCGGAAGTGGGGGGCCACTTGCGGCGTGAGGGGATGATAGGGGGGGGAAGGGAAATGGCAAAATGTCAAAATTGCAAAATGGCAAAATCAAGGCAGGGGTGGGGTGGGGGTGAGTGGTCAGATGGTCCAGTCGGGACACGCAGGTGAAGGGGGGGTGCTGCCTGGCGTTGCCATGGAAAGCGGCAGGGGTGTGTGTGGATGAACGGGTGAGGGGGGAGCGGGTTGGGTTGGTGGTTGTGCTGGTGTTGGCCAGGGGGTGGCGGGGTGGGGTGGGCTGGCTGGTGGCTCGGGCGGGGCTGCGTGGGCTTTGCCACGGATGTGTGAGGGGGGTGTGTGTGGATAAGTCAAGGGGTGGGGGCGGGGTGCCGGGTGCAAGGGTGGGCGCGCAGAGCGGGTGGGGGGACGGGTGCATCCGTACAATGACCTTACCACAGGAAGGCTGCGGGTGCAAGGGGGTGGGTTGGATTTTGTGGGGGTGAAGGTTGGTGGCCACCGCCGAGCCAACGCATGGGGTGGTCTTGGCAGCGGGATAACCCCTGAATGTGGAGGTGTGTATTCTTCATCTGATTGGGGGGTTATGTGGAGGGCTGCGGCATGGTTCGGATGGTGCCGGGAGCGAATCAGCGGTCTGGGGCGGGCGGGAGCCTGGCTTGGGTTTGGTGGTGCTGCTGTTGGCGCTGGCGCCGGGGATGTGGTTGGTGACCCGCAGCATGAACGGGACGCATGGGCCGGGCGGTGCAGGCGGTGCCGGGGCCGGGGCGGTTGCGAGGCACGGCGGCAGTGTGGCGACGGCGGCGATGGAGATGGAGATGGAGACGGTGGGGGATGCGTCAGCAGTGGGTGGAGCGGCTGGAGCGGGCGGGGCTGGATGCAGCGGGTGAGCAGGTGGTGAGGCAGGTGCGGGAGAGGTTGGAGCGGGAGGGGGTGCGGGGTGGGTGACACTGGTGTGGGACAGACGTGCAGCGGTTGAGGAGGACTCATGGCGGACCCGGTGACAAGCCTGACAGGACGCGGGGCGGTCTGCGACGATCGCTATGGGTTCCACTTTCGGGAGGTGCCGGACCGGGTGTTGGTGGTGATCGCGGCGGTGTATGTGCTGCCTTGGTCGCTGTGGCTGACGTTGGTCGCATTTGTCGTCGCGAGTCGCGTGATCCGTGGTGTGGGTGCTCTGCGGCACGGGCTGGTGTTTGAGTCACTGGATAAGCGGCCTGCGGCGCGGCAGACCGAACGCCGGCTCGCGAAGGTGGGGTTGCGGGAGGCGGTGGACGTGGGCGGCTTTGGGCGGCCGGTGGTGCGGCTGATGCGGCGGCGCTGTCATGGCGACGGTTGGCAGGGGCTGGGCTTGATTGCGCCGTTTGTGGTGATGGGGATAGCGACGAACGGGGGGCACCGCGAAGCGGCGGTGGTGATCGGGGTGATGCTGGGGGTGTATCTGGTGCTGGTGGCGTTGATGCTGGCGAGCATGCGATGGCGGGCGGCCAGGCGTGCGGAGCAGGATCCGACGACGGCCATGCGGCGGCGGTGGTCGGGGGCGGTGGCGAGGACGGGCTTGGCCGCCGTGGCGGCGGTGCTGCTTGTGGGGGTGTTGGCTGTGCGCGAGACGCACGGGCCACCGTTGCGGCCGTGGGTGCCTGCGGCGTTTGCCGACTTGATGATCGATGGTGTAATTGAGCGCGAGGGGCATGCGGAGGTGCCGCTGGTGGATGGGCCGGTGGCGGCGGTCGAGGTTCCGGAACCATTCACGGAGCGGCGGCGGCGGCTGGAACTGGAACTGCGGGTGATGGCCTCGGCGGTGATGGCCAGTGATCTGGGCGAGGTGCATCGGTGGCTGGCGGCGGGGCCGGTGGAGGGGCCGACGCTGCTGCCGACCGACGGGGCATCAGCGGCTAGGGGCGAGATGCAGGTGGAGCCGCCGGCGGCGGCTGCGACGGATCCGCGATCAATGAGCCTGGTGAACCTGACGTTGCAGTGGGCGGTGGTTCAGAGCACGGGCACACCGGGGCCGGGGGCGGCGCCGCACTTGGGCTGGTTTGCGGGGTGGCTGACGGGCAGGCCGAGTGGGGTGGCGGCTGCGACTGATGGTGAGGGCCAACGCCTGAGGGAGAGTCTGTTCACGCGGCAGAACACGATGGCGTTGGGCCTGCAGGGGTTCCGGGTCGCAGAGCCGGATATCGATTGGCTGTCTTACTTCGAGGCCGCGGAACTGCTGGCACGGTACATCAGCGTGGATGCGGGTGAGCCGCTGGCGCGGCTGGCGGATGCAAGCGGACGGACCATCGCTGAGGGCCGGGTGATGCTGCCGCTGTGGCGGGGTCATGAGGTGGACCCGCTGTTGGCTGAGGGCGTTGGGGTGGCGGACTTGGTGGCGGCGGAAGTGTGGGTGCTGGAGCGGGTGGTGTGGGCGATGCCGGACGGTGAGAGCGAGCGCGGCCGGCGGGCGCTGGCGGCGGTGCAGCGGTGGCTTGTGCGGCTGGAGCAGCAGGAATTAGGTGCTGCGGAGCGGCGGCGGCTGGTGCTGCTGAGGCGGATGGTGGGAGGGTGAGGGTGGCTTGACTGTGACACCGGGCTTCTGCCCGGTGTCTGTGCCGCGGGCGCGAGGTTGTGTGATGGGGAGGTGCTTGAAGACACTGCCCGGAAGGGCGGTGACATGGGGGGTGTCGCGAGGTGGTGTGCTGGGGGGGGTGCTTGAAGACACCGCCCGGAAGGGCGGTGCCACGGGGCGGTGCCACGGGGCGGTGCCACGGGCGGGGACATGGGGGTGGCACGATGGACTGGGACTATGGCGTGCCGGTCTCGGGAGGTTGGCTCATGGCAGAGCCGAGGCCGACCCAAGGCCAATCGACCAAGCCAGCCCTCGCCGGGTTGCTCAGGACGTACTGGATCTGGTTGGCGAGGTCTTGCGAGTCCCGCACGAGGTGGTCGTAGGACTCCTTCTGCCAGAACTCGCCCTGGCCCTGCGTCTTGAGCAACTCGCGGCCCCGCTTGCCGGTGAAGCCCTTCCATGACAGCAGGATCTTCGAGAGATCATGCCCCAGCAGCGGGCGGAGTACGGCGTGGGCATGATTGGGCATGACGCACCAGGCGAGCAGGCGGTAACGAACACCGTCGAAGTGGGTCATCGCATCGCGAACCAGTCGGGCGATTCGCGGGTCACGCATCAGGCATGAGCCATGGCCATGGTCGAGCCAGTCGTCGATGTGCTCACCGTGCAGTTCGTCGAGACGCCGCCGCTCGGCCGCCGTGAGCGGTCGTCCGGCCCTTTCGGCCCGTTGCATGATCTGGGTGCGATTGCGTTTCCATCGCACCAGCGTCTCCTGTGGCAGGCTGTCGGCAAGGCGGAAGGTCACTGCGTAGGTTGCGCCGTCCATTCGCCAGTGCGGGAGATTCGCACCCTGGCGGATGATGAGGTGCGGGTTCGAACCGGCAGGCGCGACGCGGCCGCCTCGGGCCGGCGGTTGGTGGTCGCCTTCGGTGCCTGCACGGGTGGGCATGCTGGTGAGATTGTTGGGGAATGGCCTTGGGCGGAACAGCCGACTTGCAGAGGTGTTCCTGAAATGGCTTGGGATGGTGGGGAGGTGCTTGAAGACACCGCCCAGAAGGGCGGTGCCACGGGGCGGCGGTGCGAGGTGGTGGTTGGGGATGGGGGGAGGTGCTTGAAGACACCGCCCGGAAGGGCGGTGCCACGGGGCGGGGGCACGGGCGGTGGTGCGAGGTGGTGGTTGGGTATGGGGGGAGGTGGTTGAAGACACCGCCCGGAAGGGCGGTGCCACAGGACGGTGCCACGGGGCGGTGCTGCAGGGCAGTGTGACGGCGGCCGGGGGGAAATGAAAAACGCGGCAGACTTGGGGGTCTGCCGCGTGGGGTGGGGCTTTGCGTCAGGATGTGGTAGGTGAAGGGCTCGGCTTACTTGGCGGAGTCGATCTGCATGCCGTAGAAGGAGCGGTAGACGAAGAAGGCGGAGGCGAGGAAGAAGCCGACGGAGAGGGCGATGGTCAAGGGGGTGTGGACGAAGCCGGGTTCCTTGACGTGGATGGCCAGTTCGACGGCCAGGAGGCCGAAGAGGGTGGTGAACTTGATGACCGGGTTCATGGCCACCGAGGAGGTGTCCTTGAAGGGGTCGCCGACGGTGTCGCCCACGACGGTGGCGGCGTGGAGGTCGGAGCCCTTGCCCCGGCCGGAGTTCTTGTAGATGGGGTCGGTCTCGACGATCTTCTTGGCGTTGTCCCAGGCTCCGCCGGCGTTGGCCATGAACATGGCCTGATAGAGGCCGAAGAGGGCGATGGAGATGAGGTAGCCGATGAAGAAGAAGGGCTCGAGGAAGGCGAAGGCGAGGGTGGCGAAGAAGATGCCGAGGAAGATGTTGAACATGCCCTTCTGGGCGTACTGCGTGCAGATGGTGACGACCTTCTGGCTGTCCTCAACGCTGGCCTTGGTGTTGCCGTCGAGCTTCATGGTGGTCTTGATGAACTCCACGGCGCGGTAGGCTCCGGTGCTGACAGCCTGGATGGAGGCGCCGGTGAACCAGTAGATGACCGCTCCGCCCATGACCAGGCCGAGGAGGAAGGGGGCGTGGAGGAGGGAGAGCTTGTCGAGGTTGGCCTGGAGGCCGCCGGTGAGGACCACGATGATGGAGAAGATCATGGTGGTGGCGCCGACGACGGCGGTGCCGATGAGGACGGGCTTGGCGGTGGCCTTGAAGGTGTTGCCGGCGCCGTCGTTCTCTTCCAGGTACTCCTTGCCCTTTTCAAAGTTGGGGGTGAAGCCGAAGTCCTTCTGGATCTCCTGGGAGATGCCGGGCATCTGCTCGATGGTGGAGAGTTCGAAGACGCTCTGGGCGTTGTCGGTCACGGGGCCGTAGGAGTCCACGGCGATGGTGACCGGGCCCATGGAGAGGAAGCCGAAGGCGACCAGGCCGAAGGCGAAGACGGCGGGGGCGAGCATGATGCTGCCCAGGCCAAGGGTGCTGAAGAGGTAGGCCCCGCCCATGAGGGCGATGATGGCGATGCCGAGCCAGTAGGCGGAGAAGTTGCCGGCGACCAGGCCGGAGAGGATGTTGAGCGAGGCTCCGCCCTGCTCGGAGCTCTTGACGACCTCGCGGACGTGGCGGCTGTGGACGGAGGTGAAGGCCTTGACCAGTTCGGGGATGATGGCGCCGGCGGCGGTGCCGCAGGTGATGATGGTGGCGAGGACCCACCAGGAGTTGCCGGCGACGGCAGCGAGGCCTGCGTTGGCGGGGTACTTCTCGACGATGGAGGCCCACATGGACTCGTTGAGGAGGAGCCAGGAGGCGGCGTAGGTGAGGACGATGGAGACGCCGGAGGTGAGGAAGACGAGCACGGTGAGGGGGTGCTCGAAGTTCATCTTGTCGGCGTTGCCGTACTTGGCCTTGGCGAGGGCCTCGTTGATGAAGTAGGAGACGGCGCTGGCGAGGACCATGATGATGCGCATCACGAAGAGCCAGACGAGGAGCTTGACCTGGATGAGCTGGGTGGTGGTCTGGGCCTTGACGACAACGTCGGCGGCCTTCTTGACGGTCTCGGGGTTGCTGGCGTCGGCCTTGAGGGTCTGGAGCTTGGCCTTCTCGGCCTCGGTGGCCTTGGCCATGCGGGTGTCGAGGGCGCCGATGTAGTCGGGGTTGACCTTGGAGCCGTCGGCCTTGGTGCCGCCGACGTCGACCACGCTGGTGGCGTAGGCGAAGGAGACCATGCGGGGCTGGGCGTCGGAGCCGAGGTTGACCTCCTTGGGGGCGAAGATGGAGGGAGTGACGGCGATCATGGTGAAGACGATGAGGGCGACGCCGGTGACGCCGTAGGTCTCAAAGCCGTCGGCGGAGGGGCCGACGGAGTCGCCGGCGTTGTCGCCCACGCAGTCGGCGATGACGCCGGGGTTGCGGGCGTCGTCTTCCTTGATCTTGAAGACGATCTTCATGAGGTCCGAGCCGATGTCGGCGATCTTGGTGAAGATGCCGCCGGCGATGCGGAGGGCGGCGGCGCCGAGGGACTCGCCGATGGCGAAGCCGATGAGGCAGGCGCCGGCGAGGTCGGCCGGGAGGAGCAGGAGGATGGCGAGCATGATGAACAGCTCGACGCTGATGAGCATCATGCCGATGGACATGCCGGCCTTGAGGGGGATGGCGTAGCAGGGGAAGGGCTTGCCCCGGAGGGAGGCGAAGGCGGCGCGGCTGTTGGCAAAGGTGTTGACGCGGATGCCGTACCAGGCGACGGCGTAGGAGCCGAGGACGCCGACGACGGCGAAGAGGAGGATGAGGGCGACGCGGTCAAGAGTGAAGCCGGACTTGAACTGGCCGGTGGCGACGTCAATGACGGGTGTGGGGGCGAAGACGCCGAAGTAGCCGGCGGCGATGACGCCGATGAAGATGAACAGCAGGGCGAGGAACTTGCCCTGCTGGATCATGTAGGACTTGCAGGTGGCGTAGATGAGCTCGGAGACCTCGAGCATGCTGCGGTGGACGGGGAGCTTCTTGAGCTGGGCGTAGATGACGGCGCCGAAGAGCAGGCCGGCGAGGGAGACGATGAAGCCGGTGAGCAGGAGGGTGTGGCCCCCGATGCCCATGAAGCTGACCTGGTTGAGGTCGGGGATGACCAGGTTGGCTTCGCCACCGGGCTTCTGGAAGACGGGCGCGTCAACCCCGCCGACGGGGCCGGCGATGGCGGCGGCCGGTACGGAGGCGAGCACCACCGCGGCCAGCAGCGTCGACAGCGTGCGGACGAGCGATGTGCCGAGCGTGTGGCCGAGCCAGCCGGGCCCGCCGTTGCGGCCGGTGGTCATTCCCTTGGCGGTTCGTGCGATCAAGGCAGTTCTCCGTTCTTGGTGGCCCCGCCCGGGGCGTTGCCGGGGGCAGGTCATGGTGATTCGGTGATGTGGCCGGGCCAGGCACTGGCCCGGGTTGAGTGGACGCTGCGGCGACCGGGGGCGACGGCCGGATGGGGCCGACGCGGGCTGAACACACGGGGTCGGGTACGGGAGGCCGGGGCCCGCTGGGGACGGGATCCGGCGGCAAGTACACGCTATCTTGAACTAAGTAATAACCGCCGCGGAAGGGGTTTGTCAACCGTCCGCGGCGGGAATCTGCATAACTGCTGGAATGTTGGCCTGGCGACCGGGCTCAGCCACGGGAGGGGCCGCGGCCGGGGCCACGCCCGCCGCCGCCACCGCCGCCGCCAGCGCCGCCACCGGGGCCACGACGGCCGGGGGGACCGGGGATGCGCTCGCCGGAGGCTTCGAGCTGCTCGCGGATGCGACGGCCGATGGCCTTGCGGGCATCGCGGCGGTTGCGCTCGGAGGGCTTCTCGTAGTACTCCTTCCGCTTGATGTCCTTGGTCAAGCCCTCCTTCTCGCAGAGCTTCTTGAACCGACGCATCATCTGCTCGGTGGACTCGCCGCTACGGGCCTTCACGCGGATCGCCATGCCAAACCTCGGAAAGAGTAAACAAAGACCAAACAACGACCGCCCGGGAGGCGGGCAGAAGGGGGACAAGTAAAGCGCGGGTGCGGGCGTGATTCAAGCCCGGGTCGCGGAAGGGTTGCGCGGGGATTCGCCGGTGGGTGCGGGCGGGGTGGTGGGGGCGGGTTCGGCGTGGGGGGTGGCGTGGGGGGGGGTGGCGCGTTCGGCGCGGAGTTGGCGGATGAGGTCGCGGATGGCGGGGTCGGGGATGGCG
>JAJTDF010000122.1 GCA_021294835.1 Planctomycetaceae bacterium | reverse complement strand
TTGTCCACTTCATGCTGAGGGTCTCCTGGCCGCAACCGGCGGCCGTCGGAACCCTCATAGGCCTGGATCAGGATTTGGGGGGCACGTCAGGTCCGCTGTAGATTGGACTGCGATATCTGGTGACCGATGTTGGACTGGACGAGTGTGATAGGCGTGGGGCATTTAGTTCGCATTAGTTTGAAAGGTGGGATTTACTGATGGCCCCAAGAGACAAGAGACTGTTGATTGGGTTGGTAATTTTTTTAGTTGTGTGGTTGCTTGGGCGTCTCATCGGCTATCCGAATGCGACTCTAATAATTGCCTTCTGCTTGCTCGTTTTGCTGAGAGTTCTTTGGCCGTATGTGCGCCCAGTGAGATAGGAGGTAAGTTCTGTGTGCTTTGTTCTCTCGGGTGCCTTTTGCTGATTGACAGTTGCGCGGACGTCAAAGTATTGAGCCGCTGGCTGGTACCGGCCATGTATAATGCACCCGATTTACAGTTCAGTGTGATGGGTTTCGTTGAGCTACCGCCCTGCTGTGGTCGGTCGCCGTGCCGGGCCGTCACTGGGCACGCCTTTGCGGGACATCAGCAGGATCAAGGATGGGAGGACGCTGGAAGATTGTGCGGCAGATGTCCATGGACGTGGGCGGGCGGGTGGCGGTGCCGCGGGTGTGATTCACCTCCCCCGCTGGGGTAGCGGGGCGGTGGTGGCCCCTTTAACGGTGGTGCAAAGCCACCGCCGGCAACTCTCGGGCATCCCGTCCGGGATGCGAAGGCAGGGAGGACGGATTTCAGATTCCAGACTTAAGAGGGCAGATGGGCGTGGGATGCGAAGGCGGGAAGGGCGGATCTCCGAGTTAAGGGTGCCGAGCGGCGGTCGCAGGCGGGCGTGCGGTGGTTGCGTTGGCGTGCGATGGGCCTGGCAGCGCGGTGCTCAGGCCCGGGCGAGCAGGGCGAGCCATTCGCGGTTGCCGCCGCCTTTGGTGCCGTCGGCGGCTTTGGCGCTGGAGTGCTTGCCGAGTTGGCCCCGGATGGGCGACTCGGTGACGTTCAGCAGGCGCAGGCCCAGGGCGGGCAGGGCGGCCAGCGTGCGCTGGTGGATGCGTTCGGCCTGGTCGTCGGCCAGCACGCCGGGGCGGGGTCCGGCGTGGAGGAGGTGCTTCTCGTCGGGGGTGAGTTCGTAGTGGGGCTTGATGAGGGTGAGGATGAGGGGGGGAGGGGGGGGTGTGGGGGGCAAATTGCAAAATGGCAAAATGGCAAAATTGCAAAATGGGGAATCGGAAGGGGGGCTGGGATTTTCTGGGGTTGGGGCGGGCGGTGTGAGCTGTGTGGGCGGGTTGGGTTTGAGCCAGCGCAGGGCGGCGGGGAGGACGAGGCGTTGGGGGGTCCAGCCGGCGTCGATGACGACGAGGTCTACGCCGCGGTGGGGGGCTGTTTCGGGGTGAGGGGGTGTGTGGAGGACGGAGGAGCGTTCCATGACGACGACGCGGGGGTCGTTGCGGAGTGCCCAGGCGAGGACGCCGTAGCCGGTGTCCAGTGCGTAGACGCGGGCGGCGCCGTGGTGGAGGAGGCAGTGTGTGAAGCCGCCGGTGGAGCAGCCGAAGTCTGCGGCGGTGAGTCCGGTGACGGGGAGGTTGAAGTGGGTGAGGGCGTGGTGGAGTTTGAGGCCGCCTCGGGAGACGAAGGCGGGGGGGGGCGGGGGGTTGGGCGGGGGGGGGAGCACTGGGAGCTGAAATTGCAAAATGGCAAAATGGCAAAATGACAAAATGGGGAGAAGGAAGGGGGGGCTGGATTAGTACTCGCGGGCGAGCGATGGGCCGGTGGTGGCCAGGGCGGAGAGGTTCAGGCCTTGGGTGGGGACGCCCATGGCGTGGAGGATGGCGTGGAGGTCGTCGGGGACCTTGACGGGCGGGTTGGCGTAGCGGCCGGGGGGGCGCTCGGTGGGCAGGGGCTGCTTGGCGGACTTGGCGTCCAGGCCGGTGTGGTAGCCGACGGTGATGTCGGGGTCTTTGAGCAGGTGGCCGGTGAGCACGCAGGCGACGGTCTGGCCTTTGGTGATGTGCCCCTCTTGCAGCAGCATGTGGGCGCCGGCGAGGCTGGCGGCGGAGGCGGGCTCGCACCCGAAGCCGAAGCGGCCGACGAGGGCCTTGTAGTGCTTGATGGTCTCGTCGGGCACGCTGCGGACCAGGCCGGGCTGCCCGCCGGTCCAGGTTCCGGCCTGGCGGGTGGAGCCGTCCATGACTTCCAGGGCGCGCAGGGCCTTGGGGAGGTTGACGGGGCGGTTGATCTCGATCGCTGAGGCGATGGTGGAGGCGCGTTCGTTGGCGGCGTCCATGCGGGCGTACTCGGCGTCGACCACGGGCTTGCCATCGGGGCGGGTGAAGTAGTCGCCGTGGTTCCAGCGGACGGCGTGGTGGTTGTAGAGGCGATCGAGCGTGGCGGCGCCGGAGGCGTTGATGACGGCGAGGCGGGGGAGTTTGTCAATCAGGCCAAGGGCCTTGAGTTCCATGAAGGCCTTGCCGAAGGCGGAGCAGTTGCCCAGGTTGCCCCCGGGGACGACGACCCAGTCGGGCACGCGGAAGTTCAGGCCCTCCAGCACGCGGTACATGACGGTCTTCTGGCCTTCCAGGCGGAAGGGGTTGACGGAGTTCATCAGGTAGACGCCGGCCTGGGGGATGTTCTCGGCGATGGAGCGGACGCGGGCCAGGCAGGTGTCAAAGTCGCCGGCGACCTGGAGGGTGAGCGCGCCGTAGTCGAGCGCTTGGGAGAGTTTGCCGTAGGCGATCTTGCCGTCGCCGATGAAGATGACGGCCTTGATGCCGGACTGCGCGGCGTAGACGGCCATGGCGGCGGAGGTGTTGCCGGTGGAGGCGCAGGCGCAGACGCGGGCCCCGACCATGCGCGCGTGGGTGAACGCGGCGGTCATGCCGTTGTCCTTGAACGAGCCGGAGGGGTTGAGCCCTTCGTACTGCAGGTGCAGGGCGCCGGGGGCGAAGCCCAGGTGCTCGGCGAGCAGGTCGGCCGGCTGGAGGATGGTCTTGCCCTCGCCGATGGAGACGATGTTGGCGGGGTCGGAGAAGAAGGGGAGCAGGTCGCGGAACTTCCAGACGCCGGAACGATCAAGCCGGGCGCAGAGGTCGCCCTGCGGGGTACGGGCGGGCACAGCGCTGCGGCCCCGGCGGGCGAAGGCCTCCCACGTGGTGGTGAAGTTGGCCGGGAAGGTGTAGTCGACATCGAGCAATGAGCCGCAGGCGCGGCAGGCGACCAGCACATCAGCGACGGGGTAGACGGCGGCGCAGGCGGGGTTGATACATTTCTGGCGGGCAGCGCAGAGGGAGGGGGCGCCGGGGCCGGGCGACGGGAAGATCTGCATGGGCGACGGTATTCAAAGCGAGGCCGGGCGGGGGCAGGGCCGGGCGGCGGCGGCCCGGCGCGGGCGGTGGGCGGTGCGCTTTGGGTGGATCGGGGCGAACCGTGCCGCGGAACTGAAGTGGCGGCTGGTGGGGCTGTATTGGGTGGTGCAGGCGGTGGTGATTTACCTGTTCGGGCTGCTGTGGCTGGCGGCGGCGGGGACGGTGGACGGGCCGAAGGGGAACCTGTGGGGGCTGCCGCCGAACCTGCATGATCTGGACCTGATGGCGGTGGACTGGCAGTATCTGCTGTGCTCGGGCGGGGTGGCGTTGGTGGTCACGCTGGCGCAGTGGGCGCTGCTGGCGCCGGTGTCGCGTCCGCGGGCGCGGGCGGATGGGTCGGTGTTGGGGGGGCGGGGCGTGCCGTTGTGGGTGAGCGTGGGCGGGGCGGGGCTGTTGATCGGGTCGCTGGCGGCGGCGGGGACGCTGGCGGTGCTGGGGCTGGCGCGGGAGTTGGGCGTGGAGGGGTGGCTGATGGGGCAGGGCGGGTGGCTGGTGGCCGGGGCGCTGGCGATGGCGTGGGCGGTGAGCACGCCGCTCTTGCTGGGGTTTGTGCGGCGGGGTCGGAGCGAGGATGCGCTGGCGCGGCTGGCGAGGCTGCTGTTTGTGGGGACGATCGTGGAGGCGGCGGCGATCATGCCGATGGACGTGATCGTTCGGCGGCGGACGAGCTGTTATTGCTGGGCGGAGACGTACTTCGCGCTGACGGTGTGTGGCGCGGTGGCGCTGGCGGTGTGTGGGCCGGCGGCGTTGCTGGTGGCGATGTCAGCGCGGCGGAAGCGGTGGTATGGCGGGCGGTGCGATGTGTGCGGGTATGACATGCGCGGCCTGGCCAAGGCGGAGCGGTGCCCGGAGTGTGGGGCGGGGTGGGGGGGCGGGGGTGTCAAATTGCAAAATGACAAAATTGCAAAATTGAAGGCCGGCGGCTGAGTGGGGTGCGCTGCTTTGCTCAGCGGATGACCGATTCGAGCTGGCGCTTCTCGGTGGCGGAGGAGCCGTCGACGGGGGTTTCTTTGAGGAGGGCGTCGATGATGGCGTCGGTGGTGACGCCGTCGGCCTCGGCGTTGAAGTTGGTGAGGATGCGGTGGCGGAGGATGGGCTTGGCCACGTCGCGGACGTGCTCGGGGCGGACGTCATACGACCCGGTGAGGATGGCGCGGGCCTTGGCGGCGAGGACGAGGTATTCGCTGGCGCGGGGGCCGGCGCCCCAGCCGACGTACTGCTGGATCATCTTGGGGCGGGGCAGGCCGCCGTCGGTGGGTTCTTTGATGCGGGTGGCGCGGACCAGCCGCAGGGCGTAGCGCAGCACGTGCTCGGCGACGGGGGCTGAGCGCACCAGCGCCTGCACCTGCTCGATCTCGTCGGCGGTCATGACCGCTTCAACCGCGGCCCCGCCCCGGCCGGTGGAACGCTGGACGATGGCCAGCTCCTCATCCGCCGTGGGGTAGCCGATCTGCACCTGGAACATGAAGCGGTCGAGCTGGGCCTCGGGCAGCGGGTAGGTGCCCTCCTGCTCGATGGGGTTCTGGGTGGCGAGCACGAAGAAGGGCTGCGGGAGTTTGTGCTGCATGCCGCCGATGGTGACCTGGCGCTCCTGCATGGCCTCCAGCAGGGCGGCCTGCGTCTTGGGGGGCGTGCGGTTGACCTCGTCAGCGAGGATGACGTTGGCGAAGATGGGGCCCTTGACGAAGCGCAGGCCTCGGACGCCGGTGGCTTTGTCTTCCTCGATGACCTCGGTGCCGGTGATGTCCGACGGCATGAGGTCGGGCGTGAACTGGATGCGCGAGAAGCCCAGCGAGAGGGTGCGGGCCAGCGTGCTGATGAGCAGGGTTTTGGCCAGGCCGGGGACGCCGACGACCAGGGCGTGCCCGCGGCAGAAGACGGCCATGAGGATCTGGTCGACGACCGCATCCTGCCCGACGATGACCTTGTGGACCTCGTCCTTCAGGCGGGTGTAGGCGGATTGGACCTCGGCGACGATCTTCGCGGCATCGGCGGAGCCGGCGGCGGGGGTCGGAACGGAGGTGGGTGCCGGGTCCTGGGGGGTGGTCATGGTGGAGAGGGGGGCTGAAATGGTCAAATGGTCAAATCATCACATGGTCAAATGAAGGCAGCGGAGGAGGGCGCGGTCGGTCAGTCGGCGGAGATGCTGCGCGGGCCGGCCTTGCCGGCGACACGCTCCATGTAGCCGTTGCCCTTGCGTTCGTACTTGGTGAAGCCGAGCCGCTCGAGGTTCTTGTTGCTCAGGGCGCCCTTGCCCTTGATGTCGCTCCACTTGCCGGCGATGGCGGGGGCGACGATGGCGCGGCGGCAGGGCTTGCCGGTGGTGGGGTGCTTGGAGAGCGGCTCGTCCTTGATGCTGTGGACGATCTCGAAGGTCTCACCGGTGGGGTTGCCGGCCTTGTCGAGCAGTTCGTAGACGTAGGTGGGCATGGGGGGGATGGGGGGAAATGGCAAAATGGCCAAATGGCAAAATGACAAAATTTGAGGCAGCGGGGGGAGAGCGGGGAGAGGGGGGGAGAGGGTGAAGCGGGAGCGGGGAAAGGCCAGAAGGGTTGATCGGGTTTAGAGGGCTTCGGACTCGATGCTGGCCTTCTCGCCCTTGAGTTTCTTTTCGACGTACTTCTTGATCCAGGTTTCAAAGGACTTGCCGTGGGCGGTGTCCTTGCCGAAGGAGATGCGGGCGATGTCGGCGTAGTTCACCAGGATGGGCTGGTCGCCCACGGGGGGCAGCAGCCGCGCGATGCCGAGCGTGGGGGCGGGGGCCGGGGGGGCGGGGGGGG
>JAJTDF010000049.1 GCA_021294835.1 Planctomycetaceae bacterium | reverse complement strand
CGGCGTTCCAGACAACTTCGGAGGCCAGCGACGAGCCGGACCCGAAACCGCCGCCGCCGAGGGAGGTGCTTCCGGCGAAGCCGAAGTTGTTTGCCACCCAGGCATTCGCGGCAGTCTGGTTGGTGTTGACCTGATAGGTGAAGCCACGCGAACGCCAGCCGTCAGCATCGGTGTTGGCGAACAGGTTGATGGTCTGGGCATTGGCGGCGGCGCCGGCAGCAGCCAGCATCGCCACTGCGGCGAAAACGGAGTTGGCGTTCAACATGGGGACTCTCTTTCTCATGCTCTCTATTGGCGGACGAACGGGAATGGGGACAATCACGCAGGCCGGTTGGCCGAATGCAGATGTGCTCGCGATGGCGAACACCGTGCGGGGCCGAATCGGCGCGTCAGGCTGTGGAGAACCGCAACGGGACCAACCCCAGGGCAGCACGCAGCCAGTCGACGGTTGACAGAATGAAAAGAAATCACCCGTCAGGACCGATTTCGGCCTGACCTTCCTCCACGGGGCGGAATCACGCCCGATGGCCGCAGTATACCGCGGCCGGGCCGGCTTGGGAGGGAAAAGTCCTGAGGAAAGCAAAAGAATCTGATCAGCGTCCGAGTTACAGGTCCTTTTGCCCTTTGACGCTGCACGCCCGAACGGAGCACCCCCGTTGGGATCGAAGGGGCGTTCGGATCGAGGCTCGACGGGTTCTTACGGCCCACCTGGATCGGCGGCGGGGCCGTTCCGGCCATGCCGGATGCGATGGCGGTCGGAAGCGTTGTTGTTCAGGGTCCGCTGGGTATCGCCACACCAAGCCCGTGGGTGACTCTTCGTACGTTCGCAGCGGCGGCCGAGATGGCGGTAGATGGGGGTGGTCGCGGCGAGGCCATCGGTGGTGATGCCACCGATGGTCATCGGTGGCCGCCGGAGCTTGGCAAGTGGGGGGATGCCAGGCCGGCTGCGGCGAGGGCCGGGTCGGGCTGGGCGAGGACTTTGTCAGTCTGTTCGGAGCGGTATTTTTCGAGACGGGCGAGCATATCGGGCCGCTCGCCGGCGAGGATGGCGGCGGCGAGCAGGGCAGCGTTGACGGCTCCGGCACGACCGATGGCCAGGGTGCCGACGGGTATGCCGGCGGGCATCTGCACGATCGACAGCAGGGAGTCCAGGCCGTTCAGTGCGGCGGATTGGACCGGCACGCCAAGCACGGGGAGGGAGGCTTTGCTGGCGCACATGCCGGGGAGGTGGGCGGCGCCGCCGGCACCGGCGATGATGACGCGGAGCCCTCGGGAGCGGGCGGAGGCGGCGTAGGAGAAGAGCAGGTCAGGCGTGCGATGGGCGGAGACGACGCGGCACTCGTGCGGCACGGCGAGCGAGGTCAGGGTTTCGGCGGCATGTCGCATGGTTTCCCAGTCGCTCTGGGAGCCCATGATGATGCCGACGAGGGGGTGAGCGTTGAGTGCGTCCGCCATGGCGGCATTGTGGCGGGGGTGAGGCCGGAAAGCAAAGTGGCCGCACCATCTGGTGTGGCCCGGCCCCGGGATTGCGAGCAGGTGTGTTGTGTGGGCTCAGTCGCGACGGTGGCCAGTGGCGGACGCCTGAGGATTGACCTCAGCCAGAGCCTCTTCCGCGGAGAGCCCGGGCGGGTTTGTTGGATGGGCGCAGGCTGCTTGGGCGGCTTGTCCTGCCAGTGGCCGCCAAAGGACCAATCAGACAATCCACCACGGGTGTCATCGGGAGTCCTTTGCCTGGAAGCCCCCACGCACGTGAAAAAAAACAACCCCTCACGGGATCGAGGGGTTGTCCGGATCACGTTTCGGATGGTGGTTTCGGTTCGCCTGACTGTGCGGTGCCGCGTTCAGGCCATGCCTGATGCGATGCCAGTCTGGGCTTCTTTTTCACTGGTTCGCTGGATATCGGCACCCAGAGCCCGCAGGCGATCCTCCATGCGTTCGTAGCCGCGGTCGAGGTGGTACACGCGGTTGACGGTGGTCAAGCCGTGTGCGGCAAGCCCGGCAAGCACGAGGCAGGCCGAGGCCCGCAGATCCGAGGCCATGACCGGAGCGCCGGTGAGGCGGCGGACGCCGGAGACGATGACGGTGGAGCCCTGGCGGTAAAGCTGGGCCCCCATGCGTCCAAGCTCGGCGACGTGGAGGAAGCGTTCGGTAAAGATGCGTTCGGTGATGACCGAGTTGCCGTCGGCCAGGCAGAGGACGGCCATGAGCTGGGCCTGAAGGTCGGTCGGGAAGCCGGGGTGGGGCTGGGTGGTGACCTCGATGGGGTTGAGCACGCGGCCGGCGGTGATTCGACAGGTGGTCCGCATGGGGTCGGACGAGGCGTCGAACTGCATGGTCACGCCCATGTGGTGCAGGCGGTCCATGTGGGCCATCAGGGCGTCAACGGGGCAGTTGTCCAGCGTGATATCGCCGCAGGTGATGGCGGCGGCGCACATGTAGGTGCCGGCCTCGATGCGGTCGGGGATGATGCGGTGATCGACCGGGCCGAGTTCCTTGACGCCGTGGATGGTGACGCGGGGTGATCCGGCGCCCTCCACCTTGGCCCCCATGGCGTTGAGCATGTTGGCCAGATCGACGATTTCCGGCTCGCAGGCAGCACACTCAATGATGGTGGTGCCCTCGGCCAGGGTGGCGGCGGACATGACGTTGGCGGTGCCAAGGACAGTGGAGCCGAAGGGGCCGCCCATGAAGACGCGTGCGCCCTTGAGGCGGCCGGCCCGGCCGCCGGCGCGGGGGATGCGGGCGACGATGTCACCGGAGTCCAGGGTGATGTCGGCGCCGAGGGCGGTCAGGCCCCGCAGGTGGAGGTCCACCGGACGCTCGCCGATGGCGCAGCCGCCGGGGAGGGAGACCCGGGCGGCGCCGCGGCGGGCGAGCATGGGCCCGAGGGCGGAGATGGAAGCCCGCATGGTGCGGACGACCTCGTAGCGGGCGTGGGAGACGGTTTCGTCAACCGCCCGCATGGTCAGGACGCCGCCGGGGGAGTCCACATCGTTGTCTGCGGTGTACTCGACCGAGCAGCCCAGTTCGGCCAGCAAGCGGCGCATGTTGGCGATGTCGGCCAGTTCGGGGACATCGCGGAGCACGAAGGGCTGGTCGGTGAGCAGGACGCCGGTCATCAGGGGGAGGGCGGCGTTCTTGGAGCCCTTGATGGTCAGACGGCCGGCGAGGCGGTTGCCTCCACGAATCTCAAAGCGGTCCATGCGGGGGGTCCTTGGCGGGCGGTGCTGCGAAACGAGCAAGCGGGCGTCCGTGCCGCTCGCGTCCTGACGGAGTTTATATCGGGCGGAGCGGTCGCCAAGGCGCAAATACCGAGAAATTCGCTGCCGGCGACGGGCAGGGGCGGACCGACAGGGCGGTGGTCGGTGGTTGGGGGCGGGGAGGCCGCGCTGTCGGCACAGATTGACAGGCTGACGGGGCAGGTGGGGTGGCGGCCCCGGGGGGGGAATTGGACATTGTCCTAGACGACTTTGTCCACCGGACTTTCCGCGGCGTGGGCAAGGGAGCGTCAGTCAGGCGAGGTGCTAGGCGCCCGTCTGGTCCCCGGTCCGAAGGCCGGGGGAACGGGCTCCGGATCGGGGCCGCGGCCGAGGAGTGTTTTCAATGAATCTCTCACAAGGCGGTAAGCAGGCCTGCCTGATGACCGGTCTGGGCGTGATGCTGGTGGCGGGCGGGCTGATCGCTGGCGGCCAGTCGGGTGGCACGACCGGTGATGCGTTCGCGAGTTTGCCTAACTCGCTGACGCTCAACGCGGTGATCCGTGATTTCCGGAGCGGCGACCAGGTCAATGGCCACCCGGACTTTCAGCGGTTCAGCGGCACGACAACGGTGGGTCTGGTGCGTGACCGGCTGAGCAGCGACGGTCTTCCGCAGATGCTCAGCCTGCGTGGCCAGACGATTAGCACCGAGTTCCGCGACTCGCAGGGACGGAACATCAACCCGGCCATGTTCGACGCGACCCGCGGCGACGTTCGCGGCTCGCTGGTCGCCGGCGGCTCCGGCAACGGTCTGTCCAGTGAGGCGTCTTTCAACCAGTGGTACCGGGATGTGCCGGCCGTGAATCTCAGCCGGACGGTTCCGCTGACGCTCCGTCGGGTGAGCGGCACCAATCGATATGTCTTCGACTCGGCGACGGCCCCGGAGTTCGTCAACCTGGGCGGGTTCTTCCCCATCAACGGCGACCTGTTCGGCAACTATGCAAGCACGGGCAGGAACTTTCACTTCACCACGCAGTTGAACACGACGTTCATCTATGAGCGTGGTCGGGGCCAGGTGTTCACGTTCACCGGCGACGACGATGTGTGGGTGTTCATCGACGGCCGACTGGTCATCGATCTCGGCGGTCTGCACTCGGTGAAGAGCCAGACGATCGACCTGGACCGGCTGCCCTGGCTGACCGACGGGCAGACCTACGAACTGCGGGTTTTCCACGCCGAGCGTCGTACCACCCAGTCAAACTTCCGGATGGAAACGACACTGCGGCTGCGTGCGGCTGACCTGCCGGCGGATACGGCGCTGGCTGACTGAGCGGTCCAAGCGACCCCGCTGGAGGAGCGGGCAGCGGGGGACGGGTGGCCAAGTTCCGGGCCGGATCTGCGGAAGCCTTGGGCCCGGGTTTGCCCCGAGCAGGCGGAGCAGCGGCGACCGCCCGTTCACGGGCTCGCCGACAGGGCAATACACGCCCCTCGCCATGATCAGCGGCGTCTGGACCATCTTCCACCGGTCCGGCGCCGCTGTCGTTTGTGCTCGGAGAGCCGCCGGGGCGGGCGGATCACTGCCCCCACCAACCCCGCGCAGGCATGCCGCTGCGGTTGATGCATGATCCGGGAAGCGTCCGCGGTGAGAAGTCGCCCGGGCGGACGAAGAACAGTTGCTGGTTGATCGACGTGGGGAGGTAAACGTAGACGCGGGTGGAGAGGCTGGGGGCCTGGGGGGCGGGCCATTGGGCGGTGGCGAGCAAAGGGCCAGAATCGGAGAGAGCCATCTGGGCGTCGTTGCGGGCAAACTCAGGCAGGTCGCGGAGGGCGGACTCAGGCAGGAGGGACGAGACCGCAGGGTGCGGGAGAGCGGCATAGGCCGGCGCGGGCCGGGGATATGTCCGCGTCATTGCAGGCTCATGCCCGGCGAAGGGCCGTGACGGAGCGGCCGAGCGGCAGCCACCGGCGAAGACCATGGCCAGAGCCGCCAAGTGCAGGGCAACAAGATGGCAGGTCCGAGTACTGGGCATGGGTGTATCCGGTCGGCGACAGTTCAGGCTGGAGATTCCGGCCTTGGGCTCTGTGGCAAGCGGAATGCCAGAAAGGGCCGGACCGTGCGGCGATGGATGGACCGGCCTCGAGTCCCGTTGCCTGGCAGAGGGCGAGCCGGGCGTGTTGCCGGCGGGCGACGGAGGGAACAGCGAAGCGGAAGGCCGATCGAAGCACCCGGGACACGATTCGAACGTGCGACCTGCGCTTTAGGAAAGCGCTGCTCTATCCAGCTGAGCTACCCGGGCACGTGGAGATGGTACCGGGCCGGGGGGATTGGGGGCCAGAGGGAAGGTGAAAGTACGGGCCAATGCAGCAGGGAAGTCTGGCGGTGGGGAGCGTGGCGTCTGTCGCGGCCTGCCGGGGGCTGCGGAATGTGGAGAGATTCGGAGAGATTTTGCTTGCCCGAAGCTGGAATGCGGGTCACAATGTAAGCGATTACAACGGCGTGCAGAGCGGATTCGGTACCTCTGCTTGCAACGCACTGCTGGGTGGGATCGAATGATGTGGCCCCGCTCGGACTTCTCCGGAGCGGTTGGCGGTAGAGAGTTGACGAGGATTTCGCAGGGAGACTGCCCATGACGCGAGGGAAGATGCGAGCGGCGATGGCGGCTTTGACGCTGGCCGGCGGCTTGGTGACGACGGGACAGGCCCAATCGGCCTTCTTCAATGGCAGCTTCGAACTGCCGGTGCAGCCGGCGATTGACGCCAACGCCCCGGGCGGCTGGCACATGCCCGATCCCGGGCTGACGTTCATCCGCAACAACGGCGAAGTTGCCGGCGTGAACGCTCAGCAGGGCACGAGGTTCATCGAACTGGCGGCTGACGGAACGGGTTTGTTCCGGGGCGTCACGACCGACTACCTCAACCGCATCCACGACCCTCTGACCGGCCTGTTGTGCCGCGATCCTGACGGGGACGGCATTGCCAACGGGCTCTGCCCGCTTCCTCCACAGGGCCGTCCGTACTACGACGCGCCGTTTGACTGGAACGGCGGCGACATCGAGATCACGGCGTGGATCAACATTCCCGGCCAACTGGCGGCGCCCACACTGGAAACGCTGCCCGACGGTTCGCAGGCGCTGATCGGCGAAGTGGTGGGCGTGTTCTTCTATCCCAAGGGCGCCGGCAACGGCCTGCAGAACAACGGCGAGTTCAGCTTCGTTGTAGACGCCCGCCAGGCCCGTACCACCAACGGCCAGTGGGTGCAGTTGGGCGGCATCGTCCCGATTCAGACCATTCGGGATCAGGTGATCCAGCTTGGCGCCAACGGGGCATGGACCATGCCCCCGTTCCCGAATCGGATGAAGATCACCATCGGCCGCTGGAAGTTTGACTATCCGGGGACTGCGGCTTCAGCGTTCATCGACAACGTGGTGTATCGACAGTTGCCCGTTGGCCCGACGCGGTGCAACCTCGCGGACATCACCGGCATCGGCGGTCCGCCCTCGGCTCCGGACGGTCTGTTGACCGGTGACGACTTCAATGCCTTCATCGGCGCCTTTGCCGCGGGCGACCTGCTGGCGGACATCACCGGCATTGGCGGTCCGCCGGCCGATCCGGACGGTCTGGTGACAGGCGACGACTTCAACGCCTTCATCGCCGCCTTTGCGGCCGGCTGCCCCTGAGCCGTCTGCCCCTGAGCCGTCTGGTACCCACGCATGATCTCTTTCCGCACGCCTCCGGGGAGACCCTCTGGAGGCGTGTTTGTTTGGTGCCCGGCCGGAGCGGGTGGCCGGTTCCGGCGGGCGGGGTGGGTGGGCGGGGGTGGGCGGTCAGGCCTTCTGGTGCGGAGTGGCGGAGAACAGGGGCGGCTGGGCCGCCATGCCGAGCACCCGCCGGGTGGCCGACGAGACGCCAAACTCGCCGAGTCTGGCCGGATCGGCCCATTGTGCCGCGGCCGCCTTGCGGTGACAGCGGACAGCGGCGGCTGTGTAAACGGTGAACCGCAGCGTGCGGTGGGTGGTCTGGTGCACGAACTGCCCGGCGGGCGTGAGCGAGGCGGGGTCGCCCCCGTGCACGGTCAGCAGGGTCAGTACGGCTTTTAGATCGGGCTGCGGGGCGGGCTCAGCGACTTCCACCGTGGGCACTTGCCAGAGCCCCCCCCACAAGCCGCCAGCGGGCCTTCGCACCAGACGAATGCGGCCATTACGGGCGGTGATGACCACAGCGGCGCAGTGGATGGTCGAGGTGGTCTTGGCGGGCTTGGGGCGGGGGATGGTCGACTGGGTGCCGGTGGCGAAGGCAGCGCAGCGGGACTGCAGGGGGCATGCATCGCACCGAGGGGCCGCGGGGGAGGGCAGGCACACAGTGGCACCCAGTTCCATCAGGCCCTCGTTGAACGGGCCCGGCCGCTCGGCAGCGGCGGCAAGTCGCCCGGCGGCGGCCCATGTCCACTGCGTGGTGGCCTTGGCGGCGGGGTCCAGATCCTGACCGTGGAGCCTGAGCAGGACGCGGGTCACGTTGCCGTCTACCAGCGGGACGGGCTGGCCGAAGACGATGGACGCGATGGCGCCGGCGGTGTAGGGACCAACACCGGGGAGTTCGCGGAGTTCCTCGACCTGGCTGGGCACCTGACCGTTGTGGCGTTCGACGATGGCTTGGGCGGCCAGACGAAGGTTGCGGGCACGCCGGTAATAGCCCAGACCGGACCACAGGGCCAGCACATCGGCTTCGGCGGCGGCAGCGAGCGAGGCGGGTGCAGGGAAGCGGGCGATGAAGCGATGGAAATACTCGACGACTCGGGAGACTTGGGTCTGCTGGAGCATGGCCTCGGACACCAGGGCGTGCCATGGGTTGCGAGGGCGGATGGGGGAGGGTGCGGCCGGGTGTGGGGGAGCCGGGGCGTCAGTCCGCCAGGGCAGGGGGCGGGCGGTGGCGAGGAACCAGTCGGTGAGCAGGTCGGTGACGACGGGGTCGGCTGCCGACAACGACGCCGCCGAGTGGCCCGGCTCGCGAAGAGCCGATGCGGGGCGGGGGGGACGCCCGGGGGGAGGGGGGGCGGAGCGGGAATCAGTGCGCCGGTTGGGCAAGGGCAGACTCCAGGGCGCGGGTGAGGACATCCCAGCGGGCGGCGGCGTCTTTGGTGAGGGTGAGCCAGCAGCCGTCTGGGGCGATGAGGACGCGGGTGACGCCGGGGAGGGCCAGAAGGGCTGCTGCCATCGGGTCGTCGGCGGGGGGGGCGGGCGCAGCGTAACTGCGTGGACGACCGTTCAGGCTGGTTGGCGGGGGGAGAGGCGGATCAACCGAGAAGCGTCGGGCTGAGGGGTTGGGGGTGTCTTGTGAGGCGGTGAGACGGTGCTTCGGGGGCATGGTCGGCATTCCGAAACGAAAAAAGCGCAGGAACTGTGACTGCGGGACGCGGGAAAGACCGAACACTAAACTGCCTGCAGGCCGGACGTCCGGGTGGCGGGCGGCCGGTTGGCAGCGGGCAGGTGGCCGGTCGGGCGGCTGACTGGACGGCGGGAAGGACGGTCAGCGGGGCGGTGACAGGCCAGGGGGGCAGGAAGGATCACCTTGGGACTGCTGGAGCGGCTCTCAGAACTGTTCACGCGGCTGCAGGCCTACCCGGGCTGGCAGGTGCTGCTTGAACTGGCGGTGATCTGGGCCGTGGTCTACATGGTGGTGCGGTTCATTCAGGGCACCCGGGCGGCGGGGGTGCTCAAGAGCCTGCTGTTCCTGATCGTGACGGCCAGCCTGTTGATCCGGATCTTCAACCAGCGCGACGCCTTCCAGCGGCTGAGCTTCATCTATGAGCACCTGCTGGCGGTGATCGCCATCGCGATGGTGATCATTTTCCAGCCCGAACTGCGTCGCGGGCTGACGCGCATCGGTGAGGCCAACTTCTTCAGGCGGACGCCCCGCCCGGTGACGGTAACGGTGGACGCGGTGGCTGAGGCAGCGACCTTCCTGAGCAAGGCGAGGTTCGGCGGGCTGATTGTCCTGGAGCGCGATGTACCGCTGAAGGGGGTGGTGGAGGGCGGCACGCCGATGGATGCGCAGATGAGTTCGCGGCTGCTGCAGACGATCTTCTTCCCGGGGACCACCCTGCACGATCTGGCTGTGCTGATCAAGGACAACCGAATCCGGGCGGCCGGTGTGCAGTTGCCCCTGGCCGAAGAGGCGGACATGCCCGACGCGAACCTGGGTTCGCGGCACCGGGCGGCGGTGGGCGTGACGCAGGAGAGCGACGCGGTGGTGGTGGTGGTTTCAGAGGAGACGGGGACGATCTCGCTGGCCGAGCGCGGCAAGCTGACTCGCGGCCTGAATGAGGAGGAACTGCGGGGCCTGCTGCTGCTGAAGTTGAACAAGGGGCTGGTGCGGAAGATCAGCAACCTGCCGGTTGAGGAGCCGCTCAGTCCGAGGACCGACGCAGAGCCTGAGTCGGACGCAGGGACGCCGGCGGCGGAGGGCAACGGCGAGCTGGCCGGAGGCGATGTGGCCCCTGGCGAGCAGGGGCGGCGGGCGGGAAGCGGGGCGGTTGGGGCATGAAGCATGCGTGATCGATGGAAATCCATGCTGAAGACTGGCGCGCTGGTGACGGTGGTCACGCTGCTGGTGTGGGTGTGGGCGGAGAACGAGAGCATCTCGCGGATCTCGGCCAGCCCGCGGGTCGCGGTTGCCGGGGACGAGCGTCTGGCGGCGACGGTGCTGGAGAACGGCTGGACGGGGACGGTGACGTGCTCGCTGCGGGGGAGCAACGCGGCGCTGGATACCGCCCAGCGCGTGCTGCGGGAAACGGTTGTGCTGCAGCCGGGCATCGCCGGGGTGCCCAGCCAGCCCGGAGAGCACGGGCTGGACATGGCGCTGGTGCTTCGTGAACATCCGGCGCTCAAGCGACTGGGGGTGACGTTCGACGACGTGAGCCCGTCCCTGGTGCGCGTGCGGATCGACGAAGTGGTGACGCGGAGCGTGCCGCTGACGCTGAACCTTGAAGGGCTGGAACTGGACGGTGTGCCGTCGATCGTTCCGCCGACGGCGGAACTGCGGTTGCCCAAGCCGATCGCCGACGCGCTGCCCACGGGATACGAACTGCGGATCAGCCTTCCTGATGGAGCAGGGGCCAGCCTGCGGGACGACCAATCCCAGACGCTGGCGGTGGCGGTGCCGATTCCCGCACTGACGATGGCGGGCGGAGCAAGGCCCCTGGGGGTCGAGCCTTCGACGGTAGCGGTGACGCTGCGGGCCAAGAGCCGTACCGAGTCGATCGTGCTGCCGACGGTGCCGGTGTGGATCAGCCTGCCCCCGACCGAGGGCACGCGGTGGGACGTGGAAGTGCTTGAGAGCTTTGTAGCGGATGTGACGGTGACCGGGCCGAGGGAAGCGATCGCGGCCTTGCGCGACGGGCGGGAGTCGCCCCGCGCCTGGGTGCTGTTGTCCAGCGATGATCTGGAGCGGCGGATCGAGGAGAAGCAGGTGGTGTTCTCCACCGTGCCCACCCCGCTGGGTTTCCGAGCCGCCCGCACAGTTGTGCGGTTGCGAATCACCGCTCGGGAGCGTTGATTCCGGGGCGTTCGCCCCTGGTGCAGTTCCGGAGTTCAATCGGGTCGGCAAGATCTGGAAAAGACCGCATTCTCGGTCTTGGCTCACGTTGCGCAGCAGTCGGGTCGATTCTCCCGAATAACCGGCAGCGTGGGCAGCGTTGCCGGCCTTCATGCGGGAGCGAAAGGTGTCAATGAGCAGTGGCTTGGCAGCGTGGGCGGCGGCAGTTGGTTTGACGGCGGCATGGACATGGGTGGCTGCCGCACCCGAGCCGATCACTCAGATCGCCGGCGGATCGGCTATCCGACTGGGCCAGTCGGCTCCGCTGACGGGGCCGACTGCTCCGCTGGGTGTGGGTGTTCGCGTCGGCGTGCAGGCGGCGGTGGCTGAGATCAACCGCACCGGCGGGGTACGGGGGCGTCCGGTGGAACTGATCAGCCTCGACGACGGATACGAACCAAAGCGGACCGGCGCAAACATGCGGACGCTGCTGGACACGGAGGGGGTTCTGGCGGTGATCGGCAGCGTGGGCGCGCCGTGCGCGGTGACAGCAGTGCCCATCGCCCAGGAAAAGCAGACGTTGCTGTACGGCTATGTGACTGGCGGAGCCGTGTTGCGCAAGAGCCCTCCCGACCGCTATGTGGTGAACTACCGGGCGAGTCTCGCCGAGGAGGTGGGGCTGCTGGTGGACCACTTCGTCTCTCAGGGCATTGCAACGAATGAAATTGCCTTCTTCACCCAGCAGGACGTCTTCGGTGAGGCGGCGTACACGGGAGGGGTCGCGGCGCTGAGCCGGCACGGATTGAAATCCCCTGGGGCGGTCCGGCATGTCCGGTACGAGCGCAACACCAGCAACATCGAGGGCGGTCTGAGCGAACTGCTGTTGATGGATCCCCAGCCCCGTGCGGTGGTCTTCGGCGGAGCCGCCGATCCGTTGATCGCGTTCGTCCGGGAGAGTCGAAAGGCGGACTTTCTCCCGATCGTCGGCACGGTGTCATTTGTGGATGCGACGCGGGTCGCCGAGCAACTCGGACCGATGGGTGAGGGTCTGGTGATCAGCCAGGTGGTGCCCCCGCTCTGCTCGGGAGTTCCGGTGGTCGACCGCTACCGCGAGGCGCTCAAGTCTGTTGATCCGCAGGCGCGGCCGGGATATGGCTCGCTGGAAGGCTACATCTCGGCCCGGGCGCTGCTCGAGTCTTTGCGGACAATAGAGGGTGAGATCACGCGTGAGGCTACGGTGGAGGCGATCCGATCTGTGGCGGGCATGGACCTGGGGCTTGGCGACGGGCGGCGCTTGCGGATGCGACCCGACGGCCACACCATCGGCGGATATCTGTGGCTCACACAGATCCGCTCATCGGAGGTGGTGATGGTGCAATCTCATCGGACGGCCGGCGTGGGTGACCAGCCGGAGGTGACCGCTGGGAAGTAAGCTCTCAGCGTGGCTGGTCGGTCGGGTCACGGCGGTCGGTCTGCTGGGAGCGATCGCTGCGCTTGTCGTGGTGACGGCCGTGGTGTCGCTTGGCGCGGTGCTCGTGTCGCTGAGAGATTACGGCAAGGACCGGCAGCGGCTTGACTCGGACGCGATGCTGGCGGCGGCCGCGGCGCACCGTACCGACCGGCTGGTGGTGGAACTTGGTCAGTTGACGGCCCGCCTGAGCAACACGGATCTGCCGGAGCCTTCGCCCGGTGAGGTGCGACAACTCCGGGAGCACCTTGAGCGATCAGAGAACGAGCGTGGTTCCCCGGAACTGAGCCGACAACTTGAAATGGTGGCGAAGGAGGCGCAACTGAGCGCCGAGCTTCTGGGACAGGCGGTCGCCGTGAGGAGCCGGTACGAGGAGATCATGCGGCGTGCTGAGGTGATCAGAGGGGAACTGGCCCGGCGGATGGAATCGGCGCGGCTGATCGCGCAGCGGATTGAGGGCTCCCTGCAGCTGCAGGCGGCCAAGGCGCTGCGTGCCGGATTGCGCAACCAGGACACGATGCGGGACGGCCTTGAAGCGGTGCCGATGCTCGGAGTCGTTCGAGCGGAGTTGGATGAACTGCTGCGAGTGTTGCGCGAACTCTGGGAGCCGATGACCGCCGACGGACTGGAAGACCTTCGGGAGAACCGGCTTCCGCCGTTGTTTGACCGGCTGTCAACGACACTGGGCCGCCTTCCTGCGGTCGTCGCACCGATGGGTCAGCAGCTTGACGAGACGATCAGCGCCATGCAGCATCTGGTCGCCGGTGGCGAGATGGTGCGGGATCGCGCGACGCAGTTGGTGGTGGTGTCGGCGGATTCAATGCTGGCTTTGCGAAGCGAAGAACTGGCCGTGCGCAGACATCTGCACGAGCACGCCTCGGCGATCAGCGGACCGCTTGGACGGCTGGCCAATGGCGGGTTCGGCGTCTTCGGACTTGCCGAGGCGGCGGCGAGAGCGTCGTTGGAGCGAGCAGGCGAGCAGTTCAAGTCGGTGACGGGGATCATCGCGGGGGTTGCCGGCATCGCGGCGGTGCTGATCGTCGGCTTGGTGATGCTGCTGCCGGTGGTCATCCGCCGGGAGACCGCGGAAAAGACGGCGGTGATGATGCGGCATGCGGAGGAGCTCACCCGGGCCCGGGACATGGCCGAGGCGGCCAACCGGAGCAAGAGCGAGTTTCTTGCCAACATGAGCCATGAGATCCGCACGCCGCTGACGGCGATCCTCGGGTTCGCTGAACTGCTCAATGAACGGGCCGGCGAGGCGGGCTCTCCGTCGGACCGGATTCGTCATGTGGAGACCATCCGCCGGAACGGCGAGCATCTGCTGTCACTGATCAACGACATCCTGGACCTCTCGAAGATCGAGGCGGGCCAGATGATGGTGGAACGCATCGAGACCGACGTGTGTCGGACACTGGAGGACCTGCAGGGGCTCATGTGCATGCGGGCTCAGGCCAAGGGCATTGAGCTGGTGGTGGCGGCCGACGGGCCTCTGCCGGCGACGGTTCTGTCTGATCCGGTGCGGCTGAAGCAGATCCTGGTCAATCTGGTGGGCAATGCGATCAAGTTCACCGAGCAGGGGCGGGTGACCATGAGTGTTCGACTGGAGCGGACGCCGACGGACGCACGGCTGGTGTTTGATGTGCAGGACACGGGCATCGGCATGACCACCGAACAGTGCGAACGGCTGTTCGGGGCGTTCATGCAGGCGGATACCTCGACGACCCGCCGCTTCGGCGGTACCGGGCTGGGGCTTCGGATCAGCCGTTCACTGGCCCAGATGCTCGGTGGAGACATCACCGTTTCCAGCCAGTGCGGGGCGGGAAGCACCTTCACGCTGGTGATCCCGGCCGGAAGCGTGGGTCATGCTGGTCTGGTGAGCTATGGGTCTCACCGCAGCGTGCCGCGTACGCCGGCGCCGGCTGCCGCCGTTCAAGCCGGGGGCTTGCTGGCGGGGCGTTCGGTTCTTCTGGTGGAGGACGGCCCGGACAACCAGCGGCTGATAGCCCACCATCTGCGCCGCGCCGGCGCGGCGGTGTGCATCGCCAACAACGGCGTGCACGCGATGGAGGTGCTTGGCGATGCGGGCTGGCGAGGCGGGGGGGCGACGGCGACAAGGCCATTCGACCTGATTCTCACCGACATGCAGATGCCCGAGATGGACGGCTTCACGCTGGCGAGCAGGTTGCGTGCGATGGGCTGGACGGCTCCCATCATCGCGCTCACGGCCATGGCCATGGAAGGCGACGCGGCCAAGTGCATCGCCGCCGGGTGCGACGGCTACGCCACCAAGCCCATCCATCCTTCGAATCTGCTGACCATGTGCCGGAAGGCGATTGCCGCCGCCGAGACGCTGCCGGGGCGAGCGGCCTGATCGCCCCGGCGGTTCAGCGTGAGGGGACGGATGCTGCGGGCGGCAGGAAAGCGCGGTCAGGCAGCCCGAAGAATGCCTTGGTGTTGGCGTTGAGCCGGACCTCCAGATCCGCCAAGGGCAGGCCGTGCAGATCGGCAAGGGCCTGCGCCGTGTGACGAACGAACGCGGGCACGCAGGGTCGCTTGCCGCGCACCGGATCGGGCGAGAGGTAGGGGGCGTCGGTCTCAACCAGTACGCGATCCAGCGGGACCAGCCGTGCGGCGGCGCGAACGTCGTCGGCGTTGCGGTAGGTGAGCACGCCGGTGAAACTGACGAACGCGCCAAAGTCCAGCGCGGCGCGGGCATCGTCGGGCGTGCCCGTGAAGCAGTGGAACACGAAGCGGTGGCCGGGCAGGCCGGTGGCTCGCAGGATGGGCAGCAGGTCGTCGAAGGCCTCGCGGCAGTGCAGCACGATGGGCAGGTCCACCGGAGGGCCGCCGTCGGCCCCGGTGCGGGCGGCGAGGATGAAGCCGAGTTGATCCTCCAGCACGGCTCGCTGCAGATCGCGGGCGGGCGTGGGGTAGTGGTTGTCAAGGCCCAGTTCGCCCCAGGCGACGCACTTGCCGCTGGCGGCCGATGCTCGCAGGTTGGGCCAGTGGTGGGGGCCTTTGTCGGCGTACAGCGGGTGAACCCCGGCGGTGTGCCAGACGTTGGAATGGTCGCGGGCGATGCCGGCGATGGTCAGGGCGTTCTCGGTGGTGGTGCTGATGGTGATGACGGCGGTGACGCCGGCGGCGGCGGCCTGGGCGAGGGTGTCGGGAATCCGGCCGGCAAAGTCGGGGAAATCGAGATGGCAGTGGGTGTCAACCATGACTTGCGAGGTTAGCGTTGGGCGACAAACCTTGAGGCGGGCGGTGGGGAAGACCGATGCACAACCGTGGGGGCGGGGTGTGGGAGCACCCGGCATGCGGACGGCGAAACTGAGCGGTTGGATGATGGCGATCGGGGCGTGCTGGGCCGGGCTGTTTGCCCCGCCGGCGTTGACGGTCGCGGCTGGGGGGAGCCTCTCTGGCGAAATGGGCGACCAGCCGGGCGCAGCGGCTCCCGCAGCAGCCCCCGCAGCGGTTCCCGCAGCGGCGCCGGGAGTGGGCCCTGCCGCGGCCAAAGCCGACCCGCGGGCGGAGGCGATTGCCCCCGAGGACCGCTGGTATGTGCTGGAACTGATGGGCCAGCGGGCCGGATGGATGAACGCCCGGCGGGAGATCAAGGACGGGCAGGTGCACAGCGGCACGACGATGCAGATGTCCATCCAGCGGGGTGCCGCCGGGGTGGAGGTGCGGGTCAGCAGCGTGTTCGTGGAAACGCTGGACGGCAAGCCGGTGAGCATGACCTCGCGTCAGAAGTTCGCGGCGATGGAAACCGTGGAGGAGGTGGCCTTCGGTGCGGACAAGCTGACCGTGAGCAGCACCCAGGGCGGGCGGCGAACCGAGCGAACCGAGCCGTTGCCCGAGGGCGAATGGCTGACGCCGGCGGCGGCCGAACGCTTCCTGACCGCGGAGATGGCGGCGGGCAAGCAGGAGATCACGCTGCGGACGCTGGACCCGAGTCTGGGGCTCAAGCCGGTGTCGATCACGCGGAAGATTGTCGGCCGCGAGAACGTGCGGGTGCTGGGCAAGACGGTGCCGGCGATCAAGTGGAAGGTGAGCATGGACCGGCTGGCCGGGGTGGAGTCGACCGAGTTCGCTGACGAGCGGGGGCGGGCGGTGCGGTCGGAGATGTCGGTGGGCGGGCTGTCGGTGGTGCAGATGCTGGCGGACAAGGATCTGGCGATGGCGCCGGTGAGCGGGCCGGAACTGCTGGTGTCGACGCTGGTCAAGCCGGATCGCCCGCTGCCCAACGCCCGTGGGCTGCGGCAAGCGGAGTATCTGGTGAGCGTGAAGGAGGGCACGCTGCCGGACCTGCCTGGCGTGGGCCCCACCGGCGGCGTGCAGCGGTTTGAACGCATCGATGAGCGGACCGGGCGGGTGGTGGTTGATCTGGACAAGACCGCCGACGCGGCGGGCGAGCAGACCGAGGCGGCGGCGGCAATGGCCCGCAGCCGGATGATCGATGGGACTGATCCGGCGGTGCAGGATCTGCTGACCAAGGCTGGCGGCGCCAGGCAGGCTGGCGAGAGCGACGAGGCTGTCGCCGAGCGGTTGCGGCAGTTCGTCTACCGGTCGATCTCGGCGAAGAACATGTCGGTGGGGTTCGCCACCGCCGGCGAGACGGCACGCACGCTGGAGGGGGACTGCACCGAGCATGCCGTGCTGCTGGCGGCGGTGCTGCGGGCGGCGGGCATTCCGGCGCGTGCGGTCACGGGGCTGATCTACGTGGACCAGGCCGAGGGCGCCCGCGAGGTGTTCGGCTTTCATATGTGGACGCAGGCGATGATTGCCGCTCCCGACGGCAAGCGACGCTGGGTGGACTTTGACGCGACCTTGCCCGGCGGCACCCGGTATGACGCAGCGCACATCGCACTGGGGCACTCGGCGCTCGGCGACGATGACACCACCAACGCGCTGGTGGCCACCGCGCCGCTGCTGGGCCGGATGGTGATCACCGTGGTTCGGCCGGCGAAGTAAGCGAGAAAGTGCGCTGACGAGGCCCGACGGCTTCAGGCCGGGTTGCCCGGCCCGCCGCTGCGGGCCACTTCGGCCAGTGCTGCGGGAATCTCGTCGGCCAGTTCGGTTGCCAGCATGCCGCCGGGGTAGCCCGTGCGGGCCGTCCAGCGGTCGGCGCACAGGCCGTGCACGTGGACGGCCAGGCATGCGGCGCGGAACAGGTCGAGCAGACGACCGGGTGGAACGGGCCGCGGGGGCATGGGCCAGGGGCGGGGTTCCTGAGGCGGCGGGACAAACTGGGCGATGAGTCCGCCGATCAGCCCGGCCAGCACGTCGCCGGTTCCGCCGGCGGCCAGCGCCGCGTTGCCGGTGCGGTTGATGAACACGCGGTGGCCGTCGGAGACCACGGTGCCGGGGCCCTTGAGCACGACCACGCAGCCGAGTCGCTGGGCGAGCATCGCGGCGGCATCGGGCCGGGTGGCGGGGTGGAGCGGATCGGCATCGACGCGGAGGGCCTGAGCGAGGCGCTGGAACTCGCCGGGGTGGGGCGTGATGACCGCGGGCGCGTGGAAGTCGCGAGAAAGTTCGGGCACCTCGGCCAGCGCGTTGAGCGCGTCGGCGTCGAGCACCACGTGCACCTCATGCTGCTGCGCCGCCCGAAGGGCCATGGCGGTGACGCCGGGCCCGACCGAGCGGGCCAGCCCTAGCCCGGGGCCGACGACCAGCACGTCGGAGGTCGCGGCGGCAAGGTCGACCGCGGCCGACGCCGCGTGCGGGGCGATGGTGCGGGTGATGGGCGGATCGCCCGGGAGCGTGGTGGTGGCGATGGTGCGGCCGGTGGCCGAGGGCACATCAGCCAGCACGGCCCGCACGACGGCGCGAGGGGCGACCACCTGGCACAGGCCGCAGCCGGCCCGCAAGGCGGCGCGGACGGCCAGCGACGGGGCACCGGTCATCTGCAGGCCGCCGGCGGCGCACCCGCCCAGCACGCTGACCCGCCCGAAGCCGCCCTTGTGGCCGAGCGGATCGCGGGCCGGCAGCGCGGGCAGCGGCTCGATCGGGAAGCCTGATCCCGGGGCGGAGGCGATGTTTGAGGGGGGTGGGCCGGACACGGGAGATCAGCGCGGTGGGGCCGGGGGAGCTGCGGGTGCAGAGGTGGGTGCGGAGGTGGGTGCGGAGGCAGGGGGAGCGGTGGGCGGTGTGGAGGCGGGCGCTGCCCCGCTCGCGGGTGCTGCCGGAGCGGCCGCCCCGGCGTCACCCACCTTGCTGAGCACCGCCCGCTGCAGCGTGCCCGCGGCGTAGCCCTTGACCTCGGGCAGGCCGTCTTGCCCGCCGCTGGTGGTGGGTTTGGCGAGGTTGAAGCTGAGGATCTCGACGATCAGGCGGTCGCCATCCAGCCGGTAGGAGGCCTGCAGCAGGGTGTCCTGCAGGCGGAACGGGGCATACAGCCCGCCGGCAAGGAACGTCGCCGGGAGGATGATGCCGTTGCGTTCGTCGATCTCGTAGCGACCCTGTGCGGGGTCGAGGGACTTGAGCACATAGGGGCGATCCTGCCGTCCGCCGGGCAGGACCTTGTCGAGGTACGAGACCGTCCAGGTGGTCTGGCCCGGCGCATCGGTCGGGGCGATCCGCAGCTCCATCTCCGCGGAGATCGGCCGGCTGGCGGCAGCAGCGACGGTCATGGGGCCTCGCCAAGTGCCGTACCAGGATGCCGGGAAGGCGGCTGGGGATGTGGCGGCCGAAGCGGCGGGCTGGCCAGCGGGCGACGGCGCGGCCGGGCTGGCCGCCTGAGGCTGCGCGGCCCACGCACAGGCTGCCGGTCCAGCGGCCAGCAGGGCAGCGAACGAGGCGATGAACAGGTGGTGGCTCATGTGGCGGTCAGGTTGCAGGGGTGGCCGGCGCGGCCGGGGCGGCGGTCGGGGAGGCCCAGGTGTGCTTCTTCAGTCGCACCACCGACCACAGCTTCTCCAGCAGCGGCTTGGTGTTCAGGCGGCCCGCGGCGGAGATGCCGATGACCTCGACATCGCGACCGAGCTTGAGTTTGGCGCGGAGGTTCTTGATGGCCTTTTCTCGGTCGGCCTCATCGGGGATCAGGTCGAGCTTGTTGAGCACGATGACCTCATCGCGTTCGGCCAGCACAGGCGAATACGCCGCCAGTTCGGCCCGGATCATCTTGTAGTTCTCGGCCGGGGTGGAGCCGTCCTCGGGCATCACATCCAGCAGGTGCACCAGCACGCGGGTGCGTTCGATGTGGCGGAGGAAGTCCAGTCCCAGGCCGGCCCCCTGGCTGGCCCCTTCGATCAGGCCGGGGATGTCGGCGATGACCATGCGACGCTGGGCGTCCAGTTCGGCAACGCCCAGCTGCGGGGCGAGCGTCGTGAACGGGTAGTTGGCGATCTTGGGATGGGCGCGGGTGAGCGCGGCCAGCAGGGTGCTCTTGCCGGCATTGGGCTTGCCCAGCAGCCCGACATCGGCGAGGAGCTTGAGTTCAAGCCGAACCTGCTTCTTGTCGCCCGGGAAGCCGGGGTGGGCGTAAGTGGGGGCCTGATTGGTGGGGCTCTTGTAGTGCTCGTTGCCGAAGCCGCCCTTGCCGCCCCGGCAGATGCAAAACCGCTGGCCGGGGGCCAGGTCCACCAGCAGGTCGCCGGTCTGGTTGTCGTACACCAGCGTGCCGGGGGGCAGCTTGATCTCCAGATCATGCCCGTCCAGCCCGAAGCACTGCTTTTTGCCGCCCGGGTTGCCGTCCTGGGCTTCCCAATCGGGCCGACCCCGGAAATCCAGCAGGGTGTTCAGGCCCTCGTCAGCGACCAGCCAGACGTCGCCGCCCTTGCCGCCGTCGCCGCCGTCGGGACCGCCCTTGGGCTCGTACTTCTGGCGGCGGAAGGAGACGTGTCCGGAGCCGCCGTTGCCGGCGCGGATGGTGATAAGGGCACGATCGACGAACATGCCCTGAAGGTAGGGGGGCGGGGGCGTTGACACCGCCGGGCTGCCCGGAGCGTCGCTGGCTCAGGCCTGAGTCCGGGGGGCGGTCGGAACCAGCGGCACTGCTGCGGCGGGCGGCGGCCCGAGCAGCCGCGACGGACGCATCAGGGCGACAGCAAGGTTGCGAAGCAGCCGCTGCACGCGTTCGGCGGGGGTGTCCAGCAGCGGGGCGGGGCGGGCGATGCCAATCTGGCCATTGGCATCGGCGTAGAGCAGACCCCACCCGGCGGGCACGTGCTCGGGCAGGATTCCGGCGACGCTGCCGGAGGGATGGGGCGCCAGGACGTACAGCCAGTTGGCCAGCCGGTAGCGGGCCATGCTCGCCAGTTTGGCGGCGACGCGCTGCTGACGTTCGGCCCGCTGCAGCGCCGTCGCAAGGGCGCGGTGGTTGCTCGACCGGCAGGCGGAGAAATCCCACGGGTCGGTCTGCTCGAACAGCGTCGCGCCGGCCTGCCGGAGCGAAGGCTCAATCGGCTTGACGAACTGCTCGCGCACTTCGGCCAGACGGCGGGCGAGCATGGCGCGTCGGTGGCGAAGACGAGCCGGGTCGTGCGCGTCAGATTGCAGATCGGCCAGTGAAACCTTCACTTCAATGATCGCCGTGCGGGGTGTTTGGCCCGGCGGCAGCGCAATCGCGGGCATCGCGGTGGCGGCCGGCTGCGGTGCGGGCCGTGAGTTGGTCTGGGCGTCGAGGTAGCCGGCGGCGTCCACGCGGGAGCGGTGGATGGGGCACGCTACCTCGGTGGCGGCGACGACGCAGCCCGACTGCCGCAGCAGCTCCACCGCAGCGTGCTTCAGCCGGCGGTGCAGATCGCTCTCCACGGGAGCCTCCCCGCGTGCGCGGGCACGCGCTGCGTCAGAGTTCTGGCGCGAAGCCCCGACGCATGGTGTTCTCGCACATGGCCCGGGGCACGACGAAGTGGTGCAGGTACACCTCGCCGCCGGCCTTGGAGCCGACGCCGGACATGCCAAAGCCGCCGAAGGGCTGCCGGGCGACCAGTGCGCCGGTGATGCCCCGGTTGAGATACAGGTTGCCCACGCGGAAGCGACGCTTGGCCAGTTCGAGGTGAGTCGGCTTGCGGCTGAACACGCCGCCGGTGAGCTTGTACGGCAGGGCGTTGGCGATCCGCAACGCGTCCTCGAACGACGTCGCGTGCATGATCGCCAGCACCGGGCCGAAGATCTCCTGGCGGGCCAGTTCGTGGGTCTCGGGAACCGTCCAGAAGATGTGAGGGGCCACGTAGTGGCGACCGGTGGCGGCCTCAAGGCCCGCCGGGACGGTCAGGCACGCGTGCTGCAGCCCCGAGCCCTTAGCCCGCGAGATGAACCCCTCGATCTTCGCCTTGGCTTCCGCGTCAATGACCGGACCGATGTCGGTGCCGGGGCGGGCCGGGTCACCGATGGTCAGCGCTCGCGTGGCCTCGATCAGCCGCTCACGGAAGTGGCGGATGGCCGGGCCGTCGGGGCCCTGCGGGTCGACGACGATCAGCCGCGAGAGGGCCGAGCACTTCTGGCCCTGGAAGCCGAAGGCCGAGTGGCGTGCGGCCAGCACGGCTTCGTCCAGGTCTGCGGAGGTGTCGATGATCAGGGCGTTCTTGCCGCCCATCTCGCAGACGACGTGCTTGACGTGGGCGTTCGGCCCGGAGGCCCAGGCCTCAAAGCCGGGGCGATCGCCGCCGAAGGGCGAAGCGGGGGCCGCGGCATGCAGGATGTCGCAGCCGACGTCGCGCGAGCCGGTGAAGGCGATCAGGGCGACGCGCGGGTCGCGCACCAGGGCGGCGCCGGTGGTCTCGCCCGGGGCGGGGCAGAACTGCACCGTGTCGCGGAGCGTCCCGGCGGGCAGGCCGGCGATCTCGCCGCCGTTGCGGGCGGTGCGGGCCAGAGCCTCGTGCAGAATCTCAACCATGATCCGGGCGATGCCGGGGGTCTGCTCGGCGGGCTTGACGACCACCGTGTTGCCGGTGACCAGGGCGGCGACGGTCATGCCGCAGCAGATCGCCAGCGGGAAGTTCCACGGGGCGATGACCACGGCGACGCCCCGTGGTTCGTGCACCACTTCGTCAAGCTCGCCGACGAACCGGCCGATGCGCTGACGGTTGAACAGGTGCACGGCGTTCTGCGCGTAGTACGTGCAGAAGTCGATGGCCTCGCAGGTGTCCGCGTCGGCCTCGCGCCAGGTCTTGCCGGCTTCCTTGATCATCACCGCCGAGAGCTCGTCGCGACGGGCGGACATGATCTCCGCCGCCGCCAGCAGCACGCTGCTGCGCTGCAGCACCGGCACTTCGTGCCAAGACTCAAAGGCCGCGGCCGCCCGGCCGACCATCTCCGCCGCCTGGGCCGGCGTGCGGTCGTTGGGCACCTGCGGGACGGCGGTGCGGGCGATGGTCTGGGCGAAGCCGGTGCGGATCTGCCTGTCAGCAAAGTCGCGGAAGGCGGCGTTGTAGAAGGGCCGAACCTTGAGTTCGGGGATGCCCGGGCCGAGGTTGTGCCGCTCCGGGGCTCGCTCGAGGTTGGCGGCCGAGGGCTCGGTGCTCTTGATGGTGTTGGCGTCGCCTGTGGTGTCGCCGGTGTTCAGCGGCTTGGGGCCGCCCCGGCGGGCGGCGATGACCGCCAGCGGATCGGCCAGCAGGGTGGCGGTGTCGGCGTTGTCCAAGAAGCCGGCCTTCAGCCAGCTTTCGTTGGAGGTGTTCTCCAGCAGCCGACGGACGAGATACGCCATGCCGGGGATCATCTGGCCGACGGGCACGTACTCGCGCACGCGCAGGCCCATGTCGGCCCCGGCGTGCTTGAGCTGGTCGGCCATGCCGTGGAGCATCTGCAGTTCCACAGCGCTGCGGGGCAGGTTCAGGCTGTCGGCATAAGCAATGGTCGCGGCGATGGAGCGGGCGTTGTGCGAGCCCAGGGCCAGCTTCACCCCGCCCTGACCGGTGGCGGTGGGGGTTGAGTCCAGGAAGATGCGGGCCATGCGTTCAAAGCACGCGTCGGTCTCGGCCTTGGTGGGCCACACCGGGCAGGGCCAGCCCCGCTGCTCGGCGTTGATGGTCTCGTAGTCCCAGTACGCGCCCTTGACAAGCCGCACGGTGATCTGCTTGCCGGTGCGCTTGGCCCAGGCCACCACGCGGGCGGCGTCATCAGGCCCGGATCGCAGGTACGCCTGCATCGCCAGGCCGGCCTGGAAGTTCACCTTCTCGCAGCAGCGTTCCAGCAGTTCAAGGGTGAGGTCCTTGAGGGCGAACTGCTCCATGTCGAAGTTGACGAACACGCCCTTGGCTGCCGCCGCCTGCAGGATCGGCACCAGCCGGGTGAGCAGGTCGTTGATGCCGCCGTCGGTGTCGATGGGGTCGCACCGGGCTGAGAGCGAGGAGATCTTCACCGACACGTTGGTGCGGGGGATGGGCCCGAGGTGGTCGCTCTCCAGTCGGGTGTTGGCCGGCCAGCCGGCGACCTGTCCGGGGAGGTTGTTGATCAGATCCAGGTACTTGTCGCGGTAGGCGTCGGCCTCGGCGTCGCTGACGCAGGCCTCGCCCAGCAGGTCCACCGAGAACGCGATGCCGTTGTCCCACAGCGTCCGCAGGTTGGGCAGGGCCGAGGCAGCGTCTGTCCCGGCGATGAACTTCTCGGCCATACCGGTGATCTGCTTGCTCATCTGCGACGCGGCAAGGCCCTTGGCCAGCTTGCCGGCGGTCAACGCGGCGGCGATCGGCTTGGGCACGGTCACACCGGGCTGAGAGAGATAGTCCTGCAGGTGGTCGAAGATGTCGTCGGCTGTCCGCAGCACCGGGAAGCAGTCGACGAACCGGAAGAGTTGCACCTTGAAGGCCGGGTCCTTCATGGACCAGTTCATCAGGGCGTCGGAGTAAAACTGGGCCGAAAGCAGCCCGGCCTTGTGCCCTCGGGCCCGCTGAAGCAGATCTTGCCCAATCTCGCGAATCCGTTGTTCGGACCCGCCGATACCCATATTTGAGGGGGTTATCGGGGCGGGGGCGATGCTTGAACTGACGCTCTTTTTGCCAAACCACGCCATTTTCAGGCAACTCCGGGCTGAACGATCGGGTACAGTGATCGGAACGCCGGGCAGTGTACCCGTATCACCCAGCCGAAAGGTCGGGTGGGGACAAGCTTGGCGGGTCGGTTGGAGAGGGAGCGAAAGTCAGCCCGTCGTCGGGAAGCGGCGGGACAGGGGGCGGGGCTCACGCCGGTGACGCGGATCATGCACTGGTCCGCCAGCGCCGGAACCTCAACAACCGTGGTTGAAGTCTGGTCCTCTCAGGACGGCTATGCCGTCTCTGGAGGACTGGGCACATGGTTGGCGGGCAGGGTGCTCCGCCACGAAAACCAAACCGCAGGACGGGCCGATGTGGCTCAGCCTGCGGTGGCTGTGTGTCGAGAGGGCCTCGGGCAGGGGGCCTTCTCCGACCTCACGCCATAGCCGCCGAGCC
>JAJTDF010000048.1 GCA_021294835.1 Planctomycetaceae bacterium | reverse complement strand
GCGCTGGGCGATGGGCATGCGGCGGCCGCTGCCGAAGGCGACGCCGGTGATCTTCAGGCCGATGGGGGCCTGCTTGCGCTTGTACTCGGCGAGGTCGATCAGGCGGATCATGCGGCGGAGGACGGCGTGGTCGTAGGCCATCTCGGCGAGGATCTCGGGGACGGGCTGGTGGCGTTCGACGTAGCGCTCGATGAGTTCATCAAGGACGGGGTAGGGGGGGAGGCTGTCCTGGTCGGTCTGGTTGGGGCGGAGTTCGGCGCTGGGGGGCTTGGTGATGGTGTCGTGCGGGATGGGCGGGGCGGCGAGGGTGGGGATGCCCAGTGCGGCCCAGTTGGCGTTGAGCCAGTTGGCCAGGCGGTAGACCCAGTGCTTGGTGACGTCGGAGAGGACGGCCAGGCCGCCGTTCATGTCGCCATAGAGGGTGCAGTAGCCGACGGCCAGCTCGCTCTTGTTGCCGGTGGTGAGCAGGAGGTGGCCGAACTTGTTGGACAGGGCCATGAGCAGCGTGCCCCGGACGCGGGACTGGAGGTTCTCTTCGGTGACGTCCGGCGGGCGGCCGGCGAAGACGGGGGCGGTGATGCCTTCCAGGGCGGTGACGGCGGAGTCGATGGGCAGGAGGTGGTAGGGGCAGGCGAGGCGCTGGGCGAGGGCGTGGGCGTCGGTGATTGAGCCGGGGCTGGAGTAGCGGCTGGGCATGGCGACGCCGACGACGTTGGCGGGGCCGAGGGCGGCGGCGGCGAGGACGGCGGTGACGGCGGAGTCGATGCCGCCGGAGAGGCCGAGGACGGCGGAGCGGAAGCCGGTTTTGCGGGCGTAATCGCGGATGCCGGTGACCAGGGCGGCGAAGAGGAGGTCTTCGGCGGGCGGGAGATCGATCGCGGGGGAGGCGGTGGGTGATGGGTGGCCGGGGAGGGGGACGTCGACCAGCTGGGGCTGGGCGGTGAAGGGGGCGGCGGCGGCGAGGGGACGGCCGGCGGCATCGAAGCCGAAGGCGGCGCCGTCGAAGATGAGTTCGTCGTTGCCGCCGAGCTGGTTGACGGCGAGGATGGGCAGGCGGTGGGTGGCGGCGTGCCGCTGAACCAGGGCGCGGTGGCGGGCGGATTTGCCGAGGACGAAGGGGCTGGCGGAGGGGTTGACGATGAGCTGCGCGCCGGCGGCGGGGTCGGCGGGTGGGCGGACGAGTTCGGCGAGGGGATCGGGTGCGTCGAGATAGCGCTGGGAGAAGCCGACGTCTTCGCCCCGCCAGAGGTCTTCGCAGATCGAGAGGCCGACGCGGACGGGGGGGCCGGCGGCGGTGGGCACGGAGATGACCACGGGGCCAGGGCCGGGGATGAAGTAGCGGTCTTCGTCGAAGACGTCGTAGGTGGGGAGGAGGCGTTTGCGGTAGACGGCCAGGGTGGCTCCGCCTCGGGCGGCGATGAGGGCGTTGAAGAGGCCCTGGGCGGGGTGGGGGGGATGGGCGCTGGGCTGCACGGGCACGGGGGCGCCGAAGACGATGGTGAGGGCGGCGGGAGCGGCGGCGATCAGGCGGTCGGCGGCGGTCTGGCAGGCGTGGAGGAAGCCGGGGGAGAGGAGGAGGTCTTTGGGCGGGTAGCCGGTGAGGGCGAGTTCGGGGAAGACGGCCAGGTCGGCGCCGGCGTCAGCGGCGGCGCGGGCCTGGGCGAGGATCTCGGCGGCGTTGGCATCGAGGTCGCCGATGGTCGGGTTGGTGCGGCAGAGTGCGACGCGCATTGGGGGATGGTAGAGGAAGCGGGTGCGGGGGCGCGGCGTGGGGTATGCTGGTGTGAGGGGAGCAGTGGAGGTCGACGATGACGCAGTGGTTGTTGCTTGTGCACGCGGCGGCGACGCTGATGATGACGGGGCTGGTGCTGTTTGTGGCGGTGGTGCATTACCCGCTGATGGCGGCGGTGGGGGCGGGGGAGTTTGTGGAGTATGAACGGCGGCACGTGGCGCGGACGACGTGGGTGGTGGCTCCGCTGATGCTGGTGGAGGCGGGGTGCGTGGCAGGGTTGGTGCTGGCGGGGGCGGGGTGGGCGGCGTGGGTGGGGGCGGGGCTGCTTGGGGTGTGTTGGGGGGTGACCTTCGGGCTGAATGTGCCTCAGCACGGGCGGTTGGCGGCGGGGTTTGACGGGAATGTGCACCGGGGGCTGGTGCGGGCGCACTGGATCCGGACGGCGGCGTGGTGCGGGCGGAGCGTGGTGGCGGTGGGGATGCTGGTGTGAGGGTGGTGTTTGGGTGTGGAGGGGTTTGGGGTGTGGGTTGGGGTTGATTTGGGGGGTGTTGGCCGCTTCAATAGAGGCCCTGTTCCACGGGCATCGTGCCCGGGTCTGGTTCCCTGTCCGACCGCAGTCGCGGCCCCCGGACGCAGATCGCCCGCGACGCAAAGCGGGCACCCGACGGGCGGATCGGCGGAGCGTGAAGCGCTTGGCCGGGCCGGCTTGTCGGAGACGGAGAGTTTTCATGGCTCGTTACACCGGTCCGAAGGTCAAGCTGTCTCGTCGCGTCGGCGTGCCGATCGCGGACAACCCCAAGCACACGTCCAAGCGTCAGTTGGTGTTCCCCGGCATGCACGGCTTCCGCGGCCGCCGGCTGCGGGACTATGGCGTGCGTTTGAACGAGAAGCAGAAGGTGCGGTACCACTACGCGGTGCTGGAGCGTCAGTTCCGCCGGTACATCGCCGGCGCGACCGCGTCCAAGGGCAACACCGGCGAGGTGTTGCTGCGTGACCTGGAGTGCCGTCTGGACAACGTGCTGCGTCGCTGCGGGCTGGCCCGGACGATCTGGGCGGCTCGGCAGATGGTGGCGCACGGGCACGTGAAGGTGAACGGCCGCAAGACGGACCGTCCGTCCTACGGCGTGGCGGTGGGCGACACCATCACGCTGAAGGAGAAGGTTCAGAAGCTGGCGCGGGAGAACCGCGAGAGCATGGCGGGCCTTGAGGTTCCGCAGTGGATCGACTTCAACCCGTCTGAACTGACAGCCAAGATCGTGGCTCTGCCGACCTCGGATCAGATTCCGTTCGATGTGAACCCGAACCTGATCATCGAGTTCTATCGCTAAAGATCGGTGCCGCGGCGGCAGGGTGGGGGAGGGGGGGGCGAGAGCCCCCGGCCGCGGGCCTTTGCAGGACCTTTCGGGCGGAGTCGGGCCGAACGTCCGCTCCGCCCTTTTTCGTATGCTGTGTGCGGCGCCCGTCGAGAGGCGGGCGTCGCGTCCGGAAGATGCGGTGCCCCGGCGGGTCCGGGGGCCGCAGGATCTCTGAGAAGAGCGGTGAAGCCCCCATGCTGAAGTTCCTGCGCAAGTTTCAGATGTGGATCCTGGTGATCGGCGGAACGCTGCTGATGATCGCGTTCCTGGTTCCGCAGGCGATCCAGAACCTGGGGAGCGACGCGAGCTCGCGGAAGGCGTTCACGATCGACGGTGGGAAGGTGACGTTCGGTCAGGTGAACGACGCGGCAGCGAAGGCGGCGACGATCCGGCAGGACCTTGGCGGGCTGGCGGCGAACCTGGCCAGCCTGAACATGGGGATCGACGATCGGCTGGACAACTGGCTGCTGATCACCGAGTCGGCCCGTCGGGCGGGGCTGGTGGGCGGGCGGGCCGATGGCCAGGCGATGGCCGAGCAGCTGGTGGAATCGGAACTGCAGCGTGAGCTGATGCAGCTGGCGCGGCGGGACTTTGCGGAGTATCAGAAGCTGGCGGGGGACAGCGCGAAGATGGCGCAGCTGCGCGACCGGGCGCAGAAGAGCGTGATGCAGCGGACGCAGATGCTGATCGCCCGTGGCAGCACGGTGACGGTGGCGGACGCGTACGCGGAAGCGCGGGGCGTGATCCGGATGCTGGATGCGTATCTGTCGGCCCCGCGGATGTCGGAGGCGAGGCTGATTGCGCAGAGCAAGCGGGCGCTGGACGAGGCGGTGGTGTCGTATCTGGTGGTGCCGGTGGACGCGGCGGCGGTGGCGGGTGAGGCGGAGCCGGCGGCGGATGCGCTGGCGGCGCACTTTGAGAAGTACAAGGGCGTGAACCCGGGGGAGGGTGAGTTCGGGATCGGGTACAAGTATCCCAACGGGGTGCGGCTGCGGTGGCTGACGGTGGACCGGGCTCAGGTGGCCTCGGCGGTGATCGTGGACCCGGTGGAGGTGGAGCGGCGGCTGATGGCGCAGGGCGGGGACGCGGCGACGCTGGCGGAGCGGCGGGCGGCGGTGCAGGCGGCGTTGCGCGAGGAACTGACCGAGAAGGCGTTCAACGCGGCGCAGGCGGTGGTGAAGGGGGAGATTCTGCGGGTGACCAGCCGGCTGACGGATGTGACGGGCGGGACGTACAAGGCTCTGCCGGCGGACTGGGCGCAGCAGGCGCCGGATCTGGCGGCCATCGGCCGGAAGGCGGCTGAAGCGGCGAGCCGGATTGTGGGTGGGCAGGTGGCGGCGTTTGCGGTGAGCACGCGGGAGGACCGGTGGTACAGCGCGGAGGATCTGGCGGGGATGGCGCCGCTGTCGGCGGCGCGGCTGCGTCGCGGGACGGTGAGCGTGCCGGCGACGGAGGCGATCTCGCAGGTGCGTGAGTTGCGCGGGACGCCCAAGGCGGGCGAGGAGCCGCCGGTGGCGGCGCTGCAGGAGGGCGTGCCGGCTTCGGACCCGTTTGTGGATGGCGAGGGCAACGCGCACTATCTGGTGGTGAGCGGGGTGCGGCCGACGGCGGCGCCGGCGAGCCTGGAGGAGGTGCGGGCGGCGGTGGTGACCGACGTGAAGCGGCTGGCGGTGTTTGAGCGGCTGAAGGGTGAGATGGAGACGTTCCTGCCGATCGCGGCGGACCTGGGGATGGAGCAGTTGGCCAGCAGCCTGCGGGGGCGGTTCCCGGGCGTCGGGGCGGCCAAGAGCAACGTGCGGGTGAGCCGCGAGGGCGGCGTGCAGCCTGCGGAGGCGGGGATCACCAGCCAGGCGATGGCGGATGCGGTGATGGACCGGGCGCAGGCGCTGGACCCGACGGTGCCGCTGGGGCAGAGCACATCGCTGCAGCGGACGCTGGCGACGGCGGCCCCGGCGAAGCTGAGCGTGGTGGTGGCGCAGATCAACGAGTTCCGGCCGCTGACGGTGGAGCGGTTCCGGGCGACGGCGGCGGGGCAGTCCGGCCAGTTGGTGGCCCGGTCGGTCTCGGAAGCGAAGGACGCGTTCCTGTCGCACGAGCGGCTGATCCGGCGGATGAACGTGCAGGGGCTGGAGAAGCCGGCGGCGGAAGAGAAGGCCGAGGGCGCCGAGAAGGCGGGCTGAGGCGGGCCGCTTGAGTGGGATGGGGGGGCGGGGGCGCGGCAGGCTGCGCGAAGGTCAGACCTCGCCCCGGAGGCGGGGGCGGGCGGCCCAGTGCATTTTGCGGCCGAGGGTTTCCCAGTATGAGCCGTGGGGGTTGGTGACGAAGCGGATGGGGCGGTCGTGGAAGGTGAGGCGGAGGCGGTCGCCGGCGGCGAGTTTGCAGGTTTCGCGGCCGTCGAGCAGGAGGGCGGTGCCCTGGCCGTCAGGTCCGGAGGGGTTGACGCGGTCGAGGGTGAGTTCGAGCGTGCTGGCGCCGCTGATGACCACGGGCCGGAAGGCCAGGGTGTGGGCGGCGATGGGCGTGATGCACAGGGCGCTGACCTCGGGGGCGAGGATGGGGCCGCCGGCGGAGACGTTGTAGGCGGTGCTGCCGGCGGGGGTGCAGACGATCAGCCCGTCGCCGGAGACGCTGGGGCCGGCGTTGCCGTCGATGGCGAGGGTGATGCCGATCATGCGGTAGGGCGGGCCGGAGGTGACCACGGCCTCGTTGAGGGCGAGGTGGGCGGTGCGCTGGTCGTCACGGTGGGGGTCGGAGCCGGCGGGGAGGATGCGGACGGCCAGGACGGGGCGGTTCTGGAGGGCGAGGGGGCGGCCGTCAAAGAGTTGGGGAGCCTGATCGACGAGCGACTCAAGATCGAACTCGGCGAGGAAGCCGAGGCGGCCGAGGTTGACGCCGAGCATGGGCAGGCCGAGGCTGACGCAGCGGCGGGACTGGGCGAGCAGGGTGCCGTCGCCGCCGAGGACGACGACCAGATCGGCCCCGCAGGTGGGGGTGCCGGGGGGGAGGTCGGCCTCGTCGGCGTCCATCTCGTGGACGACGCGGCCGCCGGCGGAGGTGATGGCGGTGCGGACCACGGGGAGTGCCGCGGCGACATCGGGCTTGTTTCGATTGATGGAGAGGAGGACCTTGCGACCGGACATGAGTCGAGGTTATCGCGCATCGGCGGGGGCGGGCGGAGTGGGGGTGGAAGTGGCGGCGGGGGGCATGGTGGCGGGGGCCGGGGTGGAGGCGGGGGTGGCGGAGGCGGCGCGGAAGGAGATGGTGATGCGGCCGTTGCTGGTGGAGATGGCGCTGGCGGGGCCGGGGGCGGGGAAGGAGATGGAGCCGTTGGAGCGTGAGACAGTGACGCCGGTGCCGGCGGGGGCTTCGCTGACGGTGATGCCGCCGTTGGAGGTGCGGAGGGTGAGTTGGCCGGCCAGGGCGGGGGAGAGGGCGGCGGTGACCGAGCCGTTGGAGGTGGAGATGGTGAGGGGGCCGGCGCAGGAGGGGGCGAGATCGAGCTTGACCGAGCCGTTGGAGGTGTCGGCGGTGACGGGGCCTTCGGCGTCGGCGATGGTGACCGAGCCGTTGGAGGTGTCGGCCTCGACGGCGCCGGTGATGCCGTCGATGACGACGGAGCCGTTGGAGGTGCGGATCTTGGCGGAGCCGCCGTGGTCGAGCAGGCGGACACTGCCGTTGGAGGAACGGAGATCGGCGATGCCGGAGAGGCCGGTGATGGTGACCGAGCCGTTGGAAGTGGCGACGGTGACGCCGGAAGCGTCGGGGACGGCGATGTCGAAGCTGGCTCCGTCCTGGCTCTGGGGGCCGTCGGGCCAGGCGACGCTGATCTTCATGACCGGCCCGGTGTCGACGATGACCTGGGCGGCCTTGAGGCGTTCGGGGTCGCGAGAGCGGAGGGTGGCCTTGATGAGGGTGTCGGTGCGGTTGGCGCCGGTGATCTTGACCGAGCCGTTGCGGGTCTGGACGTCAATGGCCGAAGCGGGCATGGCGGGGGCGACGCTCTGGCGGGATTCGGTGTAGGTGATGGTGTCGCAGCCGGTGAGGCCGGCGGCGGCGAGCAGGAGGGCGGCGGGGAGGGCGAAGGGCAGGTGGTGGGGGGTCATGGCTTGCATCCTGACGGGACGGGCGGGCTTGCGTCCGGGGCACGGTGCCGACGATGGACCCGACCAGCAGAGAGATGATTGGGAAGGCGCTTGGCGGGATTTTTAAGAAATCTATGGGTTGGCGGCCGTTGGGGTGGAGCGGGTGAATGGGGAGCACCAAAGCGGGGTGGTGGATCGGCGTACGGTTGGGCCAATCTGACCGGCATGGCCCGCGGGGGCGATGCGGACAGGGATGGACCCATCGACGGATGGCCTAGGAGACGTGCCGATGATGTACTGCCGCGGAAACAAGCGTGGAGGGGGGATGTGGGGTCGTGTGGTGACGGCGGCGGCGGCGGCGGTGGCGCTGGCGGCGGGAGCGGGGTGGCTGGGGCAGGCGGGTGAGGCGGCGGCGCAGGCGGGCGGCGGGGGCGGGGGCGGCGCTGCGACGGCGGGAGCGAAGAAGGTTCTGCAGATGGCGATGCGGACGGACGGGCCGAAGAGCCTTGATCCGGCGGCGGGGAGCACGCAGTATGACAACATCGCCTGCTCGCTGATGTACGAGACGCTGGTGACGTTCAAGTACAACGATCCCAAGACGCTGGAGCCGTTGCTGCTGGCGGAGATGCCGACGTTCAGTGCGGACGGGAGGACGGTGAGCTTCAAGCTCAAGCCGGGGGTGCGGTTCCATGATGACGCGTGCTTCCCCGGGGGCAAGGGTCGGGTGGTGACGCCGGATGACGTGTTCTACAGCATCAAGCGGATCGCTGACAAGCGGAACGGGCTGAAGAACTGGTGGCTGCTGGACGGGGTGATCGAGGGGCTGGACGCGTTCAAGGATGCGCAGAACGCGAGCTTGGACGCGGGGAAGGGGTTCGATTACGACGCGGCGGTAGCGGGGTTCAAGAAGATCAGCGAGACGGAGTTCACGATTCGGCTGAACAAGCCGGTGTACCGGTTCTTGTACACGCTGGCGCAGTTCCAACTGTCGGTGGTGCCCCGTGAGGCGGTGGAGAAGTACGGGAAGGACTTCGGGTTCAAGCCGGTGGGGACGGGGCCGTTTGTGCTGGACAAGTGGGAGCCGAAGCAGTCGTTGGCGGTGAACCGGAACCCGAACTACCACCCGGTGCTGTACCCGGCAAGGGAGGCGTGGAGCCGGGAGGACCGGCGGCGGCGGATGGATCGGGCGGCGGGGCAGGCGGTGCCGCTGGTGGACCGGATGGAGTTCACGATGTTCGTGCAGGACCAGCCGATGTGGCTGGAGTTCAACGCGGGCAAGCTGGGCTACATCGAGGTTCCCAACGACTTCTTCGAGCAGGCGTTTGACAAGCGGACGCGCTCGCTGCAGCCGGCGCTGGAGAGCAAGGGGATCACTTCGCACAGTGACGTGCTGCTGGACTTCATCTTCACGGGCTTCAACATGGAGGACCCGGTGGTGGGCGGGCTGTCGCCGGATCGGCGGGCGCTGCGGCAGGCGATCCACCTGGCGGTTGATCAGAACGAGATCAACGAGGCGTTGTATCAGGGCATCAACGTGGTGTATGACGGGCCGATTCCGGTGGGCCTGGACGGGCACCCCGAGGGCGGCAAGGCGCCGTTCAGCCTGACCACGCCGGACCTGGAGCGGGCGAAGAGGCTGCTGGCGGAGGCGGGTTGGCCGAACGGGCGGAACGCCCAGGGCGAGCAGTTGACGCTGCGGTACTACACGTCGAACGGCCTGCAGCAGCAGCAGATGAGCGAGTTGTACAAGCGGCAGATCGAGCGGCTGGGGGTGAAGCTGGAGCCGGTGCTGCTGGACTTCAGCACGCTGATTGAGAACGTGAACAACAAGAAGGCGCAGATGTTCGGCTTTGCGTGGGGGAGCGACTACCCGGACGGGGAGAACAACCTGGCGCTGTTCTACGGGCCCAACGAGAGCCCGGGGAGCAACCACTACAACTACAAGAACCCCGCGTACGACAAGCTGTACGAGCAGATCCTGAGCATGGCTCCCAGCCCGGAGCGGACGAAGATCTACGAGCAGATGCGGGACATGGTGATCCAGGACACGCCGTACATCGGGAGCATGGGGCGGACGCGGTTCTACCTGATGGCGCCGTGGATCCTCAACTGCCGGCCGACGGAGCGGACGTGGAGCTGGCTGAAGTATCTGGACGTGGACGAGAGCAAGCGGAGCAAGTGAGGCGTGCGTGACGGTGTGCAGGGGGGGTTGGGGGCGGGCAACCAAGCAGGACCCTGACCGCCGATGTACGCGTACATCTTCCGCAAACTTCTGTACAACGTCCCGGTGTATCTGGGGATCATTTTGTTCGTGATGGTCGCGCTGCGGGTGAACGACCCGGTGATGGCGTATCTGGGCAAGAGCGCCTCGCCGGAGTCGATCGCGGCGATGCGGAGCGAGATGGGGCTGGACAGGCCGCTGATCTCGCAGTACGGGACGTTTCTGGGTCGGGTGGTGACGCTGGACTTTTCGGAACGCTCGTGGGAGCAGAAGCGGCCGGTGGGGGACATTCTGGGGCGGGCGGTGTGGCCGAGCCTGGCGATCACGGTTCCGGCGCTGATCCTCTCAACGCTGACGGCGATCAGCATTGCGCTGCTGTCGGCGTATTGGCGGGGGACGCTGACGGACCGGACGCTGATGTTCGCGGCGGTGCTGGGGATGAGCGTGTCGCTGCTGGTGTATGTGGTGCTGGGGCAGTACTTCGGGGCGTATTGGCTGCCGGAGAAGCTGGGGATTCCGGACGGGAGCCCGCTGCGGTTTGCGATCAGCGGGTATGAGCCGGTGGTGGCCGAGGGGCTGCGGCCGGACAACTGGCTGCGGTACTGCCTGCTGCCGGTGATCATCACGGTGGTGCTGACGATCGGGTATGACACGCGGTTCTACCGGGCGGTGATGGTGGAGGAGTGCAACCGGGACTACATCGTGACGGCCAGAGCGAAGGGGGCGAGCAAGCCGAAGATCATGTTCGTGCACATGCTCAAGAACGCGATGATCCCGATCATCACGCACGTGATGATCACGCTGCCGTTCCTGATCACCGGGTCGATCGTGATGGAGACGTATTTCCGGATTCCGGGGATGGGGCAGACGCTGATCACGGCGATCAACAGCAAGGACTTCCCGGTGATCCAGGCGTTCACGGCGGTGTTCGCGGCGATTTTCATCCTGACGAACATTCTGACTGACGTGCTGTACGCCCTGGTGGACCCCCGCGTGAGGCTCTCTTGATGTTCAGCGTGCTGAGGCGATCTCGCGGGTACGGGAAGTTCAAGCGGAACCGCTGGGCGATGTTCTCGCTGGCGGTGATCGCGGTGTATGTGGCGGTGGCGGGGTGGGTGCTGCTGATCGAGGGGGCGCAGGCGATCGGGGAGCGGACGGGGGCGTTTGACCTGCGGGAGCGGCCGGTGGCGGGGCTGCTCTTGGCGGACAACATCCGCGAGCGGGTGGGGCCGAGGTGGGTGGCGGGGATGGGGGCGGAGCAGTCGCTGGCCAGACGGGTGGACCAGGCGGACTTTGTGTTCAAGCGGGCGTCGGAGGCGATTGAGGCGGCGGAGCGGGCGGAGAAGGCGGGGGGGAGCGAGGGGGAGCGGGCGGCGGCGGTTGCGGGGGCGCTGGAGCGGGGGGCGATGTTCGAGCGGCGGCTGGCGGAGGCTCCGCTGGCGGAACTGCGGGCGTTGCGGGATGCGGCGGAGGAGAAGTTCGCCGGGCTGGACGCGGGGCGGCGGGGGCGGGTGACGGTGGAGAAGGCGCGGGACGCGGCGGCGACGGCGGCGGAGGCGCTCAAGGCGGCGGCGGGGGCGGATGCCGGCGGGGCGAAGGCGGCGGCGGAGAAGGCTGCTTCGGCGGTTGAGGATGTGATGTTTGCGCTTGAGGATGTGGCCAAGGCGCAGGGGAGCGGGGAAAAGTTGACGGGGCTGGGAACGGCGCAGGCGGACATCGACCGGTGGCAGGACCTGGCCGACGCGGCGAGAGCGGGCAAGCCGGAGGGGTTGCGGGCGGCGGCGGAGGCGGTGGAGGGGGCGCTGAAGGCGCTGCGGGCTGATGGGGAGCGGGCGGCGGCGGGTGTGGGCGGGGCGGAGCAGGCGGACAAGGTGGCGGCGATTGAGGCGGCGGTGGAGCGGCTGATGCCGATGCCGACGGGGGCGGCGGGTACGCTGTATTCGGTGCGGCTGGCCTTGGGGACGGACAACTCGGGGCGGTCGATTCTGCTGCGGGGGATCTACTCGGCCAAGACGGCGATTCAGGTGGGGTTTGTGGTGGCGCTGGCGAGCGTGCTGATCGGAGCGGCTTTGGGCGCGGCGGCGGCGTACTTCGGCGGGTGGGTGGACCACGCGGTGACCTGGTTGTACTCGACGCTGTCGAGCCTGCCGCAGCTGGTGCTGCTGGCGGTGCTGGCGTTTATGTTCCTGGGGACGCCCCTGGAGAGCACGCTGGTGCCGATCTATGTGGCGTTGTGCCTGACGTTCTGGATCGGGCCGTGCCGGGTGATCCGGGGTGAGGTGCTGAAGGTGAAGGAACTGGAGTACGTGCAGGCGGGGCGGGCGATCGGGTTCGGGCGGGGGTACATCCTGCTGCGGCACGTGATCCCGAACACCAGCCACCTGATGTTCATCAACTTCTCGCTGCTGTTCATCGGTGCGGTGAAGACGGAGGTGATCCTGACGTTCCTGGGGCTGGGGCTGAAGGACGGGGCGAGCTGGGGGCGGATGATCAGCGACGCGGCGCCGGAGGTGGTGAACGGGATGTTCTGGCAGATCGGGGCGGCGACGATGTTCATGCTGGTGCTGGTGACGGCGTTCAACGTGGTGAGTGATGCGCTGCAGGATGCGTTTGACCCCAAGCATGTCGGGTGAAAGAGCGGAGGAGAGAGCACGCATGGCCGAGCGTCAGCCCATTCTGCAGGTCCGGAACCTTTCGACGTGCTTCCGCACCGACCGCGGGGTGGTGACGGCGGTGGACGACGTGAGCTTTGACGTGTACTCGGGGGAGACGCTGGGGATCGTGGGGGAATCGGGGTGCGGGAAGACGGTGACGAGCAAGTCGATCATGCGGCTGCTGCCGGAGCGGACGAGCTTTCTGAAGCAGGGCAGTTCGATGCTGCTGCGGTCGGCGCACCGGCCGCAGGAGCCGGCGATGGATCTGGCGACGGCGGAGGAGCGGGTGATGCGGCAGGTGCGGGGTGCTCGGGTGGCGATGATCTTTCAGGAGCCGATGACCAGCCTGAACCCGGTGTTCACGGTGGGGTGGCAGATCGACGAGGCGCTGCGGTACCACACCGACCTGGACGCGGCGGGGCGGCGCAAGCGGGTGATCGAGATGCTCAAGCTGGTGGAGATCCCCAACGCGGAGAAGCGGGCGGATGAGTACCCGCACCAGCTCTCGGGCGGGATGCGGCAGCGGGTGATGATCGCGATCGCCTTGTGCTGCGAGCCGGATGTGCTGATCGCCGATGAGCCGACGACGGCGCTGGACGTGACGATCCAGGCGCAGATCCTCAAGCTGATGGACGACCTGCGGCGGCGGCTGAGCACCGCCATCGTGCTGATCACGCACAACCTGGGGGTGGTGGCGCAGGTGTGCGACCGGGTGATGGTGATGTATGCCGGGCGGGTGGTGGAGCAGGGGACGGTGCACGAGATCTTCCGCTCGGCGGCGCACCCGTATACGGCGGCGCTGCTGGGGTCGATCCCCAAGGCGGGGCGGAAGGAGCACGGGCGGCGGCTGCCGATCATTCCGGGCATTGTGCCGGGCCTGCTGGAACTGCCCTCAGGGTGCCGCTTTGCCGACCGCTGCACGTACAAGCAGGCCAGGTGCACGGCGGAGGAGCCGAAGCTTGATGCGGTGACGGGGCCGGGCGCTGCGCCGGATCGTGCGGTGCGGTGCCACTATCCGCTGGGGGCGGCGGCGGTCGCGTCGGCGTCGTCTTCGGCGTCGGCGGCGCGGTAGCGACCGGGCGCGGGGGGCGGGCGAAGGCGGGGTGAGGCGGGGTGAGGCGGCGGGCGGTTTAGAAGTTGAAGATGGCGTCGAAGAAGCGGGTGATCGGGCCCTTGCTGGCGGCGTTGTTCACGTCGCCGGAGTTCTCCGAGCGGAGAATGAGGTTGGCGAGCTGGCTGCTCTGCACGGTGTTGGCCGTGGTGATGTCCTTCGGGTCGCACAGGCCGGAGACGACCAGCGTGGAGTGCTCGCCGTTCATGGTGATCTGTTCGCGGGCTTCAAGCAGGAGCATGCCGTTGGGCTTGACCTCGAGGACGACGGCGCTGATGCGGGCGGTGAAGCGGTCGCGGCGCTCGAACTTGCCGTCACCCTTCCACTCGCTGGCGGCGTCGGCGCCGATGCTGGGGGCGGGGGTGCCGATGCCGTTGCGGAGCTCGAGCTGGGTGAGCAGGGCGGAGAGGGAGGGGAACTGGGAGAGCTCGCCGCTGAGGGAGGCGTCTTTCTTGGTTTCGAGCTTCTGGCTGGAGTCCTGGCTGGAGGACTCGTTGATGATCACCTCGACCTTATCGTGTTTTTTGTACTGCTTTGGCTTGGGCGGGATGACGGCCATGAGGCTGATCTCTCGCAGCGAGCGAGGTGCGGCGGCGGCTGTCGCGGGCTGGGCGACGGCGGAGGGCGGAGTGGTCTGCTCGTCGGCGTTGGTCGGGACTGAGGGTGAATCTGGTGAAGCGGGAGCGGCCGGAGCCGGCGGCATGACCGGCGATGCGGGATCGACCGGTTCGACGGCAGGTGGAGGAGATTGGGCGGGGCGATGGAAGAGGCTTTGAGCCCGAGCGGAGCCTGAGGGCGTCGTCAGGAGCACGGCACAGGTCGCGGCGGCGGTGAGAATGCGGGCGGTGAGCGTGGAGGAGGACATCATCGAGGGGCTCCGGAGTGGCGGGCGGCTGCGGGCGGTGCGGCGGGACGCGTGCTGGCGCTGCTGGTGCGGCGGGCCCGGTTGATGGTGCTTGGGGCGGTGCGAGCGCGGAGTGCGGCGTCATTGGGTGCGGGTGCGGGGTTGGCGGTCGGGGGCTCGTCAGCGGGCGGCGCGGGATCCGCATCGGCCGGGCCGCTGAGCGTTGCGGAGCCTGGGGCGACGGCTCGGGCGGTGAAGGTGCGTTTGGAGCCTTCGACCTGGAGGACGATGGGCTCGCCGGCGCGGGCGGCGGCGGTGGCGCGGGCGCGGACCTTGACCATCATGCCGCCGACCGGGCGGTTGACCCAGACCAGATCGCCCCGGTTGATGACCACGGGGGAGAGAAGGTCCGAACGGGTGATGGGGCGGCCGGGCTCGAGCCGGCGGCGGGCGAGCTGTCCGACGACGTCCTGCGTGCGGACCGAGACCGGGTCGCCCGGTGCGACCCAGAGTTCCTCGGTGCGGACAGCGTCGACGGTGATCTCGGTGTTGCGGTCGATCGCGGCGGAGGGGACGACGGCGGTGCGGCGGACCTGCACGCGGGCGGCGATGTTCTCGGAGCGGACGCGGCGGTCGCCGGCGTAGAACTCGATGAGCAGGCCGACGCGGGGGCTGGTGGGGGCGTCAACGGCCTGAATGAGCAGCTCGGTGACCTCGGCGGGAGGGGCTTGGTCGGTCCAGGACAAGTCGGCGCCGATCTCCAGGGTGATGCGGACATCCTGCGGGGGGAGGCTCAGGAGGTCGGCCAGCCGGCGGGCAATGCTGCCGCGGACGGTGTGTTCGGGGAGGTCGGCGGCGACGGTGTAGGTGAGCGGTGGGACGCGGGTGGAGCGGGCCGGGGCGTTGGGTGCGGGCTTCTCGGCGGCTGGGGAGCGGAGCTCGCAGAGCCCGCCCTGGAGGTTGACGCGGCCGAGGTTGACGCCGGCGCGGGTGAGGGCCTGGAGGACATCGTCGGCGGAGACGGAGGCCTGTGGCGTGCCGAGGGAGACGGCGGCGAGGCTGTCGCGATCGGGGCCTTGGATGTCGGCGACGTGCTCGAGCCGGAGCACGCCCCGCTGCGGCGGCGAAGCGGTGGGATGGAGCACGACAGTGTTCTGGCCGGCGGCGACGGCGGTGACGGCCAGCAGCAGCAGCGTGGCGAGGGCGGCGAGGAGGGGCAAGCGGGATGGCGCCGGGGCGGTGTTCATGGTGTGCTGGGAGAGGCTTAAGGCGGATCAGCGGCGGAGGTTGGAGGCGGTACGGAGGGCTTCGTCGGCGGCGCGGATGGTGTTGGAGTTCATTTCAAAGGCACGCTGGGTGCGGATGAGGTTGATGAGTTCCTCGGTGGGATCCACGTTGGAGTTCTCGAGGAAATTCTGGAGCAACTGGCCCCGGTTGTCGCTGTTGGGCGTGCCTTCCTGCGGGGGACCGGAGGCCTCGCTCTGGGCCCAGATGTTCTCGCCGAGGGGTTCCAGGCCGGCGGGGTTGACGAACACGGAGATGTTGATCTGGCCGACGAGCTGTGGGGTCTGGTCGCCGGGTATGGAGACAAAGACCTGGCCGTCGGAATCGATGCTGACACTGGTGGCGTTGGCGGGGAGGGTGACCGGGGGCTGGAGGCGGCGCCCCTGGTCGTTGGCGAGAACGAGTTCATTGTCCTGGTTGAGCGCGAGGCTTCCGCTGCGTGTGAAGCCGACGCTTCCGGGAACGTTGTCGGGCATCTGGACCTGGAAGAAGCCGGCGCCCTGGATGGCGACGTCGAGCTCGCGGTCGGTGTTGATGAAGGCGCCTTGCTTGAAGTTCTGCTGGGTGCCGGCCACCTTGACGCCCAGACCAACGAAGGTGCCGATGGGGCGGGTGTCGCCGATCTCGTTGCGGGTGCCGGGCTGGGATCGCTGCACGTAGAGCAGGTCCTGGAAGTTGGCACGGGAGGCCTTGAAGCCGGGGGTGTTGACGTTGGCGAGGTTGTTGGAGATGACGTCGAGCTGGGTGTTGAGAGCCGACATGCCGGAGGCGGCGGACTGGAGGGCGTTGATGGCCATGGGCGGGTCTCGCGAGCGGGGGCTGGGTGGGGGCTGAGTGAGGTGCGGGGGAGCGGTGCGTTCAGGCGACCTTGCCGAAGGTGCTGATGGTGCGGTTCATGAGTTCGTCGTGATACTGGATCATGCGGCTGGCGGAGGAGACGCCGCGTTCGGCGCGACCGATGTCGAGCATGGCGCGTACGGGATCGACGGCGGAGCCTTCAACGGCGAACTGGACGATCTCGCCCTGAGCGGCGCGGCGGGGGCCCGCTGCGGAGGGGTCGAAGGCGTTGTCGCCCCGCTTGCGGAGGCGGGAGGGGTCGGCGACCTGAACGAGGCCAAGGCGGCCAACGACCTCGCCGTTCTGGCTGATCTCGCCGGTGGCGCTGATGGAGGGGGTGACAGCGGCGGTCAGCCGGATGGGGCGTTCGGCGGTGTCGAGCACGCGGCGACCGGTGGAGGCCTGGACGAGGAATCCGCTGTCATCAAGGGTGAAGCGACCGTCGCGTGTCAGGCGAGGGCCGCGGGTGTCTTCGATCATGAGAAAGCCGGAGCCCTTGATGGCTACCGAGAGGGGTTCGGAGTTGCTTTGGATGGGGCCTTGGGTGGTGCTGGTGCGGTTGCCGTTGAGCCAGACGCCGGAACCGAGGGCCTCAAGGAGTTTGTTTGAAGGGAGGAATGGGGAGTTCTGTTCCTGCCGGGCTGCGGCGCGGAAGCGGAAGGTGGGGGAGTCGGGCTTGAAGCCCGGCGTTTCGACGTTCGCCAGGTTGTTGGCGTGCACGTCCATGCGGTAGAGGGCGGTGGCCATGCCGGTCGCCGAAATCCACAGTCCGTTGTTCATGCGGCCCTCCGGCCGGCGGCGGGCGAGGACTGAGTGAGCATCGTGGGCAGAGCGGGGCCGTCGCCATGCGGCCAGACGCGCTGGGGCTTGGCGACGAACCCGATGGTGGCGGCGGACTGGCGGCAGAGCGCCTCGGCATGGGCGGCGGCGGCCATGCATGCGAGGCGGGCGAGCCGAGCGCCGACGGTGGAGAGGTCGGTGCCGGGGGCGATGTCAGAGGGATTGGGCGCGGGAGCCATGCCCGGGGTAGAACAAGCGGCGTGCCAGCCGGGCGGAGTGGGGCGACTTGAGGGGGCGTGGAAAAAACGCGGCCGCTTTGAGGTGGCGACCTCAGCGATGAAGGCAACGCGGTGCGAGGGTGGCCGGGATTGCGCAGCGGGCCGGGCTGGTGCGCAGGTGCGGGGTCAGGTGTTGCGCGTGCGGCACTGGCCGGCGCCCTTGCCGCAGGGGCAGCAGCCCCCGCCCCCCCCACCCCCGCCACCCCCGCCGCTGGAGGGACCGGAGCTGGCGGAGCCCTTGGGGGCGAAGACGGAGAGCATGCGCTTGAAGGTGCGGCCCTTGCCGTCGGGGTCCTGGACGGGCTTGTCGGCGTCGGCCATGGGGCGGATGAGCTCGATGACGGTGCCGTCGGCCTCGCAGATGTACTCGTACAGGGGCATAGCGTGTGAGTTTAGGGGGTGGGGCGGGGGCAGTGGCGGGGCAGTGGCGGGTGTGGCGAGTGACTGTATGGGCCTTGCATATGCTTGTTTGTTGGGTGGCTGTCGGTGAAGTTGATTGGAAGGGCGGGGTGCGCTAAACTCGCGAGGTTGCCGACTGATCTGCCCAGTGGGGCGGGACGGCATCTGTGTCCACAGCCAAAAGCCCGACATGAGCGACTTCCGCGCCGAGATCATCAAGACGTATCAGGTGACTGCCAGCGACACCGGTTCTCCGGAGGTTCAGGTGGCGTTGTTGACCGAGCGGATCAACCACCTGACCGAGCACCTCAAGCAGCACCGCAAGGACTTCCACTCGCGTCGGGGTCTGGTGCTGATGGCGAGCAAGCGGAACCGCCTGCTGCGCTACCTGGCCCGGACGGACCGGCCCCGGTACACCGACCTGATCGGGAAGCTCGGCCTGCGTAAGTAAAACAGATTCAAGATCAGGCCCGTGGGAGAGACACCCGCGGGCCTGTTTGTTTCATCGCGCCGGCGGACAGCGAGGCAGTGGGCCGTCGGCAGTCAGCTTTCAGCGGCGCGGGTTCCGAGCGACACAGGGTCGCGACGGGGCCTGCGTGATGACTGCCCTTGGCCTTCTGCCCCAGTTGTTCGACGGCGCCCCAGGTCGCGCCCGAGGTTGTCGTCGTGCCGCAGACGTGAGCGGCCGTCAGCGTCAGCCCCGGTGGGGATGCGACCAGAGCGGCGGTGACTGTGCCCACAGGGCGGTCACGGTCGCGGAGGCGGCCATTCGATGAGCCATGTGATTGTGCAGAAGGAGTTCGGGGGGCGGACGTTGACGCTGGAGACGGGGAAGATCGCCAAGCTGGCGGGTGCGTCGGTGATGGCGACGTACGGCGGCACGACGGTGCTGGCGGCGGTGGTGCGGGGCAAGCCCCGGTTTGAGATCCCGGACTTCCTGGGTCTGACGATCGACTATCGCGAGAAGACCTCGGCGGCGGGCAAGTTCCCGGGCGGGTTCAAGAAGCGTGAGGGTCCGCCGTCGGAGAAGGAAATCCTGACGATGCGGATGATCGACCGGCCGATCCGTCCGCTGTTCCCGGACGGCTATTACGACGAAGTGCTGGTGCAGTGCTTTGTGATGAGCCACGACCAGGAGAACGACTCGGACGTGATCGCGGGCACGGCGGCGGCGGCGGCGCTGGCGATCAGCGACATTCCGTTCGAGGGCCCCTCGGCGACGGTGCGGGTGGGTCGGATCCACACCGACGACGGGCCCCGGTTTGTGATCAACCCGACGGTGACGCAGCTGGAGTACAGCGACCTTGACCTGGTGCTGTCGGGCCATGCCGACGGCATGAACATGATCGAGGTGGGCGCCGCGGAGATCAGCGAGAAGGACACGCTGGCGGCGATGGAGTTCGGCTACGAGCACATCAAGCAGCTGCTGGGGATGATCAACGAGCTGTCGGCCAAGGCCGGCCGCAAGAAGGTGGTGGGCGATCTGTTCCTGCCGACCGACGAGATCAGCGAGACGGTGCGCAAGGCGGTGGAGAAGCCGCTGACCGAGGCCCGCAAGATCCGCTCGAAGGCGGAGCGGAACGCGGCGGTTGACAAGATACGCGACGAACTGCTGGAGAAGCATTTCGCGCTGAAGACCGGCGGCACGTACGGCGAGTACCAGGAGTCGTACAAGCGTCGTGCCCTGGGCAAGGACGCGTACAAGCGGCTGGAGGAGAAGATCACCCGCCGGCTGATCGCCGAGTCGGGGATCCGCGCAGACGGGCGTGGGCCGACGGAGATTCGTCAGATCATCAGCGAGGTGGGCGTGTTCGCCCGCACGCACGGCTCGTCAATGTTCCAGCGTGGCGAGACGCAGAGCCTGGTGACCTGCACGCTGGGCACGGGCAAGGACGAGCAGATCGTCGACGGCCTGCTGTGGGCACGGGCAAGGACGAGCAGATCGTCGACGGCCTGCTGCCGGAGTACAGCAAGAAGTTCATGCTGCACTACAACTTCCCGCCGTTCTCGACCGGCGAGGTGAAGCGTGTGAGCGCTCCGGGCCGTCGCGAGATCGGCCACGGCGCGCTGGCCGAGCGGTCGCTGCTGGGCATCCTGCCCAGCCCGGAGGAGTTCCCGTACACGATCCGGCTGGTCTCGGACATCACCGAGAGCAACGGCTCGTCGTCGATGGCCTCGGTGTGCGGCGGCTGTCTGGCGCTGATGGACGCGGGCGTGCCGATCAAGGCGACGTGCGCAGGCATCTCGGTGGGCCGCTTCACCGACGACAACGGCGGGCGTGAGGTCTTCGTGACCGACATCATCGGCGAGGAGGACTTCTTCGGTGACATGGACTTCAAGGTCTCGGGCACCCGCGAGGGCATCACCGGCATCCAGCTGGACCTGAAGATCCGCGGGCTGAACCTGTCCCAGATTGAGAAGGTCCTCGAGCAGGCCAAGCGTGGCCGGCTGGAGATCATCGACATCATGGAGCGGTGCATCGCCCGGCCCCGGACCGAGATCAGCGTGCTGGCTCCGCGTCTGGTCACGATCAACATCAACCCGGAGAAGATCGGCAAGCTGATCGGCCCGGGCGGCAAGACGATCCGCTCCATTCAGGAGAAGTACGGCGTCACCATCGAGGTGGAGGACGACGGCACGGTGATGATCGCGGCGCCCAACGGCGAGAGCATCAGCCAGGCCAAGGGCGAGATCGAGGCGCTGACCGAGGAGATCAAGGTCGGCACGATCTACACCGGTCGGGTGGTGTCGGTGAAGGACTTCGGGGCGTTCGTGGAACTGGCCCCGGGCACCGACGGCATGTGCCACATCTCTGAACTGGGCAACGGCGGCTACGTCAAGAGCGTGAGCGACGTGGTCCGCGTGGGCGACAGCATCAAGGTCAAGGTCATCCTCATCGATGACCAGGGCCGCATCAAGCTGTCGATGAAGGCGGCCAACCCGCCGGCGCCGGGCAGCGAACTGCCGGCCGGTCCGGAGGGCGCTGAGCACGGCGGCCACCATGGTGGTCATCATGGCGGCGGGCACGGCGGCGAGCGTCGTGACGGCGGCCGGGGTGATCGCGGTGATCGCGGCGGCGACCGTGGTGGTCGCGGTCGCGGGCGCGGCGGTGACCGTGGTGACCGGGGCGGCGACCGCGGACCTCGCGGTGATCGCGGACCCCGCCCGGAGCACGGGGGGCAGCACGGCGGCGGTCATGGCGGCAACGCCGGGCCGGGACCGGGGAGTGACGCCCCGGTGAACCCGGAGGTGCGGACGAATCCGTCGGGTGAGGCGAGCAGCGCCGGCTCGTATTGAGCGGGTCGGTTCGGGGTCATGAACCTCGAACAAGACGGCTTCCCTGATTTGCAGTAAACCAGAGGGCTTCGGATCGTGCAGATCCGGAGCCCTTTGTCGTTGACGGGGACAAAAAGAAAATCGAAGCATGAACGATTTGGACGTTTCGAATTTTCTTTCGTGACCGATCGCTTGTTGTGATGTATGCTGGGGAAACACATGGGGACGGCCGTCCGAGCGAGGTTGCCGGAGGTCGTCCACGTAGCATGTGCGTGCCCCGGCAGATCGCGACTGGCGCGGAGCTGTGCGGGCCGCGAAGGAATGAGTTATGTCGCAAGGTCGAGACGGCAGGATTGTGGACGCGGAGGGTGTGGTGAAATGGTTCGACCCCAAGAAGGGGTTCGGGTTTATCGTGGGCCCTGACGGGCAGGACATCTTCGCGCACTACTCGAAGATCGAGGGTGACGGCTTTCGGGTTCTCAAGGACGGTTCGCATGTGCGGTATGACGCGGAGCGGGGCGAGAAGGGCTGGCATGCGTCGCGCGTGCAGCGTGTGGAGCCTGCGGAGGCGGAGGTGGCGGTGAAGCGGTCGTACTCGCGGACGCCCCGGCGCTGAGGTGGGGCGGAAGGTTCTAACCTGCGGGTGATGTGGGCCGGATTGCTGATGGGCATGATCGGGGGGGTGCTTGCGTGCGCGGTGGCGGCGCGGGTGGTGTATCGCCGGCAGTTGCACCGCGTGCGGCTGGCGGAGCGGCGTGCGCGGCAGGCGGAGCGGCTGGCGGAAATCGGGGCGATGACCGGGGGCCTGGCGCATGAAATCAAGAATCCGCTGTCGACTATCGGGCTGAATGCGCAGTTGCTGGCGGAGGCGGTGGAGGACAGCGATTTGCCGGCGGACGGCAAGCGGCGGATGCTCAACCGGGTGGGGGCGTTGCGGCGGGAGACCGAACGGCTGCGTGGGATTCTGCAGGACTTCCTGGAGTTCGCCGGGCAGATTCGGGTGGACGGGCGGCCGGTGGATGTGAACGCGATTGTGGGGGAACTGGGGGACTTTTTTCACCCGGAGGCGGAGCGGCACGGGGTGCGGCTGACGGTGCAACTGGGGGCCGGGCCGGACGGCGGGAGCGTGCGGGCGGTGGCGGATGTGCGGCTGCTGAAGCAGGCGCTGCTGAACCTGATGCTCAACGCGGTGCAGGCGATGTCGGCCGGGGGGACTGTGGCGGCGGGCGGGGCCGGGGGGGCGGGGGGCGGTTCGGCGGGGGCGGACTCGGGGGATGCGGGCGTGGCGATGGGGGTGGGAGCGGGGGCGACGCCCGGCCCGCGAGGGGAGCTGATCATCCGGACCGAGATGGGGCTGGATGACGCGCAGCAGCAGGTGGCGCGGGTGCACGTGATCGACACCGGGCCGGGGATTCCGCCGGAGGTGCTGGCGAGGATCTTTCAGCCGTACTTCACGACCAAGAGCGGGGGGAGCGGTCTGGGGCTGCCGACGGCCAGGCGGATCATCGAGGAGCACGGCGGGCGGCTGGAGGTGCACTCGGAGGTTGGGCGGGGGAGCAACTTTGTGGTGGTGCTGCCGACCGCGGGGCGGCCGGAGGCGGCGGCGGGGTGAGGCGGGAGGGTGGGGCGGCGGCAGGGGGCGGGTGTTCCCTACACTCGGCCCCTTGGCATCCAAGCACCGAACAAAGACGAAACTGACGAGCACCCCCGGCACGGGGGCGATGGCGGGCGTTGGGCGTGGGCACGGCGGCGGGGCGGCGGCTCCGGGGCCGGATGCGCCCCGGGTGGCGGTGGTGGTGAGCCGGTATAACGCGACGGTGACCGACCGGCTGCTGGCCGGGGCGCTGGGGGAGTTGTCGCGGGCGGGGGTGCCGGAGCGGCACGTGGAGGTGTTCGACGCGGCGGGGAGCTTTGAGGTGCCGCAGATCGTGGGGGCGGCGCTGAGCAGCGGGCGGTTTGAGTGCGCGGTGGCCCTGGGGTGCATCATCAAGGGGGAGACCAAGCACGATGAGTTCTTGGGGGCGAGCGTGACGGATCGGCTGCTGGAGATTTCGCTGGCGACGGGGTGCGCCGTGGGGTTGGGGGTGCTGACGGTGAACAGCAATGCGCAGGCGGTGGCCAGGGCGGGGGGCAAGTTGGGGAACAAGGGGGCGGAGGCGGCCTCGGCGGCGCTGCTGACGCACGCGGAGATGGTGCGGGCGATGGGGCAGCGGACGCTGGGGATGACCGCTGCGGAGGCGGTGGCTGCGGACGGCAGGGCGGCGCGGCCGGACAAGTTGGCACGCAAGGGAGGTCGGCGATGAGCGGCGCACGCGGGCTGATGCCGACGGTGCTGCGGCAGTACGCCTTCCAGGCGTTGTATCAATTGGACGCTTCGGGCCGGGGCGCGAGCCTGGAGACGGTGGCGGGGTGGGTTCGCGAGCAGGCGGGCGTGGGGGAGCCGGAGGCGGAGCGGGTGATGCGGGTGGTGACGCCGGCTTGGCAGGGACGGGCGGAGGCGGACAAGGCGATCACGGCGATCAGCCCGCAGTGGCCGGCGCACCGGCTGGCGGCGGTGGATCGGGCGATTCTGCGGGTGGGGTACTTCCAGTTGCAGAGCGCGAAGGACGCGGGGGAGTGCAAGGCGATTGTGTCGGGGTGCGTGTCGCTGGCGAGGGAGTACAGCACGGAGAAGTCGCCGCAGTTTGTCAATGCGCTGCTGGACCGGATGGCCAAGGGCAAGATGGGCGGCGGTGAGGCGGCGGGCGGGGCCGATGCTGCGGCGGCGGATGAGCCGCTGCCGGCGGCGCCGGACGCGGGCGAGGAGGGCGGTGCTGGGGGCGGCGGCGAGGGCGGCGGCGGTGGGGGTGGTGATGGCGGGGGAGACGGGGACTGATCGGCGATGGCGTTCTTCTCATCCATCCTGAGCAAGATCAAGGACGGGCTGAAGGCCACGCGGGAGACGCTGGTCCACGGGCTCAAGTCGCTGATTCTGGGGCGCAAGCTCGATGAGTCGCTGATCGACGACGTGCAGCGGATGCTGCTGGAAGCGGACGTGGGGGTGGCGGCAACGAGCCAGTTGATCGACAGCGCCAGGGCGGACTTTCGGGCGGGGAAGATCTCCAAGAGCGAGGACCTGCTGGAGCACCTCAAGCGGGGGCTGAAGGAGCTGCTGGGTGGGCCGCAGACCGAACTGGCGGAGTCGAGCACCAAGCCGACGGTGTACTTGATCACGGGGATCAACGGGGCGGGGAAGACGACGAGCATTGCCAAGCTGGCGCACCTGCTGCGGTCGCAGAACAAGACGGTGATGCTGGCGGCGTGCGACACGTTTCGGGCCGGGGCGGTGCGGCAACTGGAGATCTGGGGGGAGCGGCTGGGGGTGGAGGTGATCAAGGGGCAGCAGGGCGGTGACCCGGCGGCGGTGGCGTTTGATGCGTGCAAGGCGGCGGCGGCGCGAGGGGTGGATGTGCTGATCATCGACACCGCGGGGCGGCTGCACACGCAGGACCCGCTGATGCGGCAGTTGGCCAAGATCCGGTCGGTGGCGGCCAAGCAGATCCCCGGTGCGCCGCACGAGACGATTCTGGTGCTGGACGCGACCACCGGGCAGAACGCGCTGCGGCAGGCCGAGGAGTTCGGCAAGCACGCGCAGATCAGCGGGATCATTCTGGCCAAGTTGGACGGCACGGCCAAAGGCGGGGTGGCGGTGGCGGTGCGGAAGGCGGCCAGCGTGCCGGTGAAGTTCATCGGGGTGGGGGAGCGGCCGGAGGATCTGCAGGCGTTTGACGCGGACAACTTTGTTGAGGCGATGTTCTCGGAGTAGGCGGGTGACCGGGAGGGGTGATTGCGGGGGTGGGCCGGCCGAGAGAGGGGGTGGGGCCGGGGGGGTGACAGGCGAAGGCCCCGGTGGCGGGCTGCGGAGGCTTGGCGGCGGTTGCCCCCGGGGGGGGGAGCGGCTAAACTCTCCGCCCAAACCACGAGCGGTCGTGGCGGAATTGGCAGACGCGCTAGATTCAGGTTCTAGTGGGCTCACCCCCGTGGAGGTTCGACTCCTCTCGACCGCACTTTTCGCCGCCGCAAGGCGGCGTTTTTTTTCGGCAACCCAGGCGGAGCGGCGGATGGCCCGAGGGACCGGCCAGGCTGAGCGGGGCAGGGGCGGCGGACGGTGGCTGCTGTGCTGCGACGTGGGCGGGACGTTTACCGACGCGGTGGCGCTGGAACCGGGGTGGGAGCGGGGCCGGGGTCGCGTGGCGGTGCGGCGGACGAAGGTGCCGTCGGGGATCGGGGAGACGGGCGAGGCCAGCCCGGTGACGGCGGCGCGGGAACTGATGGGTGTGCCCAGCGGGGCGCTGCCGGCGACGGAGCTCCGTCTGGCGACGACGCGGGGGACCAACGCGCTGCTGACGGGGGACGTGGCGCCGGTGGCGCTGATTGTGTCGCGCGGGTTCGGGGATGTGCTGGAGATCGGCGACCAGCGGCGGCCGGACCTGTTTGACCTGGCGGTGCGGAAGGCGGCGCCGCTGCATCGGTGGGCGGCGGAGGTGGCGGGCCGATGCGATGCGGGCGGGCGGGCGACCGAAGCGGTGGATGAGCGCGAGGTGGAGCGGGCGGGGCGGCGGGCGCTGGCGGCGGGGTGCACGGCGGCGGCGGTGTGCCTGATGCACAGTTGGGCCAACGGGCGGGAGGAGGCGAAGGCGGCGGAGGTGCTGCGGGGGCTGGGCTTTGCGCACGTGACGGCGGCGGCGGAGTTGTCGCCGATGATCCGGCTGCTGGGGCGGGCGCGGGCGGCGGTGATCAACGCGGCGCTGTCCGGGCCTTTGGAGCGGTTCTTTGGGGCGGTACGCGCGGGCTGGGCGGCGGGGCGGGATCTGGAGTTCCTGCTGATGACCAGCGCGGGGGGGCTGACGCCGGCGGCGCGGTTCCGGCCGATTGACAGCGTGCTGTCGGGGCCGGCGGGGGGCGTGCTGGGGGCGGGTGCGGTGGCGGAGGCGATGGGGCTGGAGCGGGTGATCACGCTGGACATGGGGGGCACGAGCACGGATGTGGCACGGTGGGAGCGGAGCGGCGGGGGGCCGCGGGGCGTGGTGGTGGCGCGGAGCCATGAGGTGGGCGGGGCGAGGGTGGAGTTGCCGGCGGTGGCGGTGGAATCGGTGGCGGCGGGGGGCGGGTCGATCTGCCGGGCGCGGGGGCCGCTGCTGACGGTGGGGCCGGAGAGCGCCGGGGCGAAGCCGGGGCCGGCGAGTTATGGCCGGGGTGGGCCGCTGGCGGTGACGGATGTGGACCTGCTGGCGGGGCGGCTGGATGAGCGGGCGTTCAACCGGCCGCTGGATGTGGGGGCGGCGGAGGCGGCGTTGGCAGTGGTGGTGGGCGGGGCCGGTGGCGGATCGACGGCGGCGGCGGAGCGGGCGGCGCTGCAGCGGCTGCTGGATGAAGCGGATGACCGGATGGCCGACGCGGTGCGGGCGCTGACGGTGCGGCGCGGGCACGATGCGACCACGCACGCACTCATGGCCTTTGGCGGGGCGGGCGGGCAGCACGCGTGCGCGGTGGCGGAGCGGCTGGGCATCGACACGGTGGTGTGTCCGGCGGATGCGAGCGTGCTGTCGGCGGTGGGGCTGCTGCGGGCGCAGCGGCAGGAGAGGCTGACGCAGCAGGTGCTCTTGAGCGTGGCGGCCTTCGCGAAGGCGTGGCCCGGGCTGCGGCGGAAGGCGGAAGCGGAACTGAAGCGGCGGATGGGGCGGCTTGCGGATGTGGCGGTGGGGGAGATGGTGGCGATGGTGCGGTATGCCGGGCAGGATGCGACGCTGGAGGTGCCGCTTGGACGCGGGAATGTGAAAGCGGCGGCGGTGCAGCGGCGGTTTGAGCGGGCGTTTGCCGAGGTGTACGGCCATGTGCTGACGGGGCGGACGGTGGAGGTGGAGAGCGTGCGGGTGACGGTGGCGGGCGGGCGGCGGGTGCAGGTGGAGGGGGCTGCGCGGGGCAGCGAGGCTGTGCGAGGCAGCGGTGCTGTGGGCAGGGGCGGGCGTGGCGGTGCGGCACGGCGGAAGCGGACGCTGCTGGACGGGCGGTGGGTGAGCGTGCCGGTGGTGGATCGGCGGGAGGTGGGGCGGGGCGGGCGAGGGGGATTGGGTGGGGTGGCGGGGCCGGCGCTGGTGAGCGGGGAGCGGACGACGGTGCTGGTGCCGGCGGGGTGGCGGGCGACGGCGACGGCGGGCGGTGATCTGCTGGTGCGGCGGGCAGGGGCGGGGAAGGCGGCAAAGGCGGCGAGATGGGGCGGCGGGTCGGGCGCGGAGCAGGCGCTGGCGGGGCGGATCAACGCGCTGGCGGGGGAGATGGGGGAACTGCTGGGGCGGCTGGCGCTGTCGGCGAATGTGCGTGAGCGGCTGGACTACTCGTTCGCGATTCTGGACGCCCAGGGCGTGCTGACGGTCAGTGCGCCGCACGTGCCGGTGCATCTGGGGAGCATGGGCGTGTGCGTGCGGAGCGTGCTGGAGCCGATGGCGATCGGGCCGGGGGATGTGGTGGTGACCAACCACCCGGCGTTTGGCGGCTCGCACCTGCCGGATGTGACGCTGATCGCCGGGGCGTTTGATGATCGCGGGCGGGTGGTCGGCTACGTGGCGTGCCGGGCGCACCATGCGGAGATCGGCGGGAGCCGGCCGGGGAGCATGCCGCCGGCGGCGCGGACGCTGGCCGAAGAGGGCGTGGTGATCGAGCCCCGGTGGCTGGTGAAGGCCGGGCGGGAGCGGATGGCGGAGGTGGAGGGGTTGCTGCGGTCGGGTGTGTGGCCGAGCCGGGCGCCGGAGGTGAATCTGGCGGATCTGCGGGCGCAGTTGGCGGCGGTGCGGCTGGGGGTGCGGGGGTTGGAGGCGGCGGCTGACGGGGCCGGCGGCCCGGGGGCGGTGGCGCGGGCGATGGCCTTCTGGCAGGAGGTGGCCGACGCGGCGATGCCCAGTGCGAGGGAACTGCTGGGACGGCGTTCGCGGCGGGCGGCAGTTCGGATGGACGACGGGTCGCGGATTGCGGTGAAACTGAGCGCCGAGGGCCGCAGCGGCAAGGGGAAACTGGTGGTGGACTTTGCGGGGACCTCGCCCCGGCACGCGGGGAACTTCAACGCGACGCCGGCGATCGTGCACAGTTGTGTGCTGTTTGCGTTGCGGGCGCTGCTGGCGATGCGCGGGGTGCGGTGGAGCCTGCCGCTGAACGAGGGGCTGATGCGGCGGGTGCGGGTGGAGAGTCCGGCCGGGAGCATGCTGAGCCCGGAGTTCGGCGGGGCGGAGGCTCCGGCGGTGGCGGCGGGGAATGTGGAGATCAGCCAGCGGATCGTGCAGGCGTTGCTGGGGGCCTTCGGGCTGCCGGCCAGCCAGGGGACGATGAACAACGTGCTGTTCGGGAACGACCGCTTCGGGCACTACGAGACGCTGGGTGGCGGGTGCGGGGCGGGGCCGGAGTGGGCGGGGGCGAGCGCGGTGCACAGCCACATGACGAACACGGCGATCACCGATGCGGAGGTGCTGGAGCAGCGCTTCGGCGTGCGGATCGAGCGGTTTGGTGTGCGGCGCGGCAGCGGCGGGCGGGGGCGGTTTGCCGGTGGTGACGGACTGGTGCGGCGGTACCGCTTCGCAGCGCCGGTGAGCGTGTCGGTGATCGGGCAGCACCGGACCGAGGGGCCGCCGGGGGCGAAGGGGGGCGGAGCGGGTAAGCCGGGCGAGGTGGTGGTGGTGCGGGCGGCGGGCGGGCGGGTGCGGCTGGGCGCGTCGGCGAGTGTGGAGTGCGAGGCTGGGGATGTGCTGGAGGTGCGGACGCCGGGCGGGGGCGGGTATGGGCGGGCGGCTAGTGTGCGCTGACGAGGTAGTCGGTGACGAAGCGTTCGTCGAGAAGCAGCGCGATGGCGGCGGCGAGCACGGCCTGGAGCATGAGCAGCGCGAAGACCAGCTTGGCGCGGGGCAACTGGAGGGAGCGGGTGATGACGCACCACCAGTACCAGATCGACCAGACGGCGAGGGCGAAGAAGATCAGCGGGCCGATCCTGTCGAAAATCTGCGATGACCAGAGGCTCGTCCACCCGTCGACGGGCTGGCGGAACAGCAGGTTGAGGCCGCAGCGCAGCAGGAACTCGGCCTTGAAGGCGGCTTGGATGACCAGAAGGACCAAGGCTGGGAAGAGGCCATAGACCGCGGCCCGCACGATGTGCGTCACGCGGACCTTGGCGGTGGCGCGGGAGTGGCTGAGGATGAGCAGCACGGTGGGGATGAGCAGGGGCACGGCGGCGACGGCCAAGGCCGGGCCGGTGGCCATGTGGATCAGGGTCGCAAATCCGAAGGTCTCGACGAACCAGGAATCTCGCATGGGGGCGACCAGTGGGTCGGCGTCCGGGGTGATCAGCAACCAGGGCTTCATCGCGCCGTTGATCCAGGAGATGGTGGGCACGAAGCCGTAGCGGGGGGAGCCGTACTTGACGGCAAAGGTCAGCATCAGGCCACCGAGCGAGACGATGGTTTGGAGACTGCCGACGAGGAGGAGTGCAAGCAGGGCCAGTTTGGTGAGTGAGACGGGAACGGCCATGGGCACGCTGTGCCAGAAGCGGGCCGGGCGACGGAGTTGCCAGACCGTTGTCCAGCAGCGGCGGTAGAGATTCCAGAGGCGGCGGGGTCGGCTGGGCCGTTCGCGGGGGCGATGCTCGACCAGCCAGGCGGGGCCTCGGTTGAGGTCGCCGAGGATCTCCGACCAGCGGAAGTTCAGCCCGCACTCGCTGCAGGTGCCGGCGAGCGGGCACGCGTGGGCCCAGGTGGCGACCTGGCCGGTCAGGTCGTAGCCGCAGCGCGGGCAGGCTGGTGGCGGTTGAGTGGCGACGGGCTCGGGCATGAATGCAGGCGGCGGATCCATGGGCACCTCCGGACCGGTGGATCGTTGGCGGCGCGGCAGGGAGGCAGCGGGGTGGCTGCGCCCCGGCGTGCGGGCCGACGACACGGCACTTGCCGAGGGATGGGCGGAAGTCTGGGGGCTCGTTTGGTGGGTGATTCGGCGAGCGCAGAGTGCGGAGCGGGGGATCTGCTGGAGGTGCGGACGCCGGGCGGCGGCGGGTATGGGCGGGCGGCGCTACAGACCAAGCAGGTTTGCGAGCCACAGCACGCTGCCGCTGTCAAAGACCAGGCACACGCCCGTGACAAGGACGGTCTGAAGCATGAGCAGCCACCAGATGAGGTGCGGGCGGGGCAGCATCAGCGAGTGAGCGATGACACACCACCAGTAACGGGCGAACCAGGCCGCGAGAATCGAGTAGATCATCGGACGCAAGAGCCGGAGTCCGTCCGATGTCAGGGTGCGCATCCACGGGTCTGGCGGCTGGGGGCCGCCGAGGTTCCACGGGCTCCGGATCAGGAATTCGAGGTGGCGAGCGGCCTCCAAGCAAAGCAAGGCGGTCACTGGCAGGAGGCCATAGGTTGCGGCGCGGATGATGTGGCGCTTGCGCACATCGACGGTGCGGCGGGTTTGCGCCAGAAGCAGCAACAGGACTGGGGCGAGCAGGACCGCAAGCAACACCGCACGATCCGGTCCGCCGGATCGATCGAACCAGGTCGCGAGGCCGAAGGTGTCAACGAACCAAGTTGAACTCGGTGGATATATCAATCGATCACCTTGGGGATCGATGGCGAGCCATGGGCTGAGGGGGCGGTTGAACCAAGAAGTCACCGGAAGCGGCCGTAGGGAATCGTTGCTGACATAGGCGATTGCCCGCAGCAGTTCGCCTGCGGCGATGATCACCTGAAGTGTGCCGAAGGTGACGACGACAAACAGCGTCAGCCGGTTTCGTGCGACTGGCACGGTCATCGGAACAGCGGCCCAGAATCGGGACGGGCTGATGAGACGGAGGGCTGTGGCCCAGCCCTGCAGCGAGGTACGCAGGATGGCCCGCCACCATGTCGTCGGGACTGCGTGCCGGTGCTCGATGAGCCATCGAGGGCCCTGGCTCTTCTGGGCGAAGACGCTGCCCCACCTCAGGTCGAGTCCGCACTCGCTGCAGGTGCCGGCGAGCGGGCAGGCGTGAGCCCAGGTGGCGACCTGGCCGGTCAGGTCGTAGCCGCAGCGCGGGCAGGCTGGTGGGGGGGCAGGGTCGGGCGCAGGATCAGGCAGGGGAGCATCCGACATGGCCGGCTCCGCAGGGCTGCACGGGCGACGGGAACCATCCCGCCTGGGGGTCATTCCCACTCGATGGTGGCGGGGGGCTTGCTGGAGATGTCGTAGACGACGCGGTTGACGCCCCGGACTTCGTTGATGATGCGGCTGGACATCCGCGCCAGCACGTCGTGCGGGAGGCGCGACCAGTCGGCGGACATGAAGTCCTCAGTGGTGACGGCGCGGATGGCGACTACGGAGTCATACGTGCGGCCATCGCCCATGACGCCGACGCTCTTGACCGGCAGCAGGACGGCGAAGACCTGGCTGGTGGCACGGTAGAGCCCGGCGGTTTCGATCTCTTCCAGCACGATCTGGTCGCACTCGCGGAGGATCTCGAGCTGGGGTTCGGTGACCTCGCCGATGATGCGGACGGCCAGGCCGGGGCCGGGGAAGGGGTGCCGCCAGATGATCTTCTCTGGGAGGCCGAGGACCTCGCCGAGCTTGCGGACCTCGTCCTTGAACAGGTCGCGAAGGGGCTCGAGGAGCTTGAAGTCCATCTTCTCGGGCAGGCCGCCGACGTTGTGGTGGAGCTTGATGCCCGCGGCGGTGCCGGCGTGGCCGTGGCCGCTTTCGATCACGTCGGGGTAGAGCGTGCCCTGGGCGAGCCACTTGGCGTTGACCAGGTCGGCCGAGGCGCGGGTGGCCTGCTGGAAGACATCGATGAAGCGGTGGCCGATGCGGCGGCGCTTCTCCTGCGGGTCGGTGATGCCGGCGAGGTCGGCCATGAACTGGGCGCGGGCGTCGATGACACGGAGGTCGATATGGAAGTGGTCGCGGAAGGTGGTCTCGACCAGGGCGCGTTCGCCCTTGCGGAGCAGGCCGGTGTCCACGAAGATGCAGGTGAGCTGCTTGCCGATGGCGCGGTGCAGCAGTGCGGCGACCACGGAGGAATCCACCCCGCCGGAGAGCCCGCAGATGACGTGATCGGAGCCGACCTGGCGGCGGACGTGCTCGACGGCGGAGGAGACGTAGTCGCTCATGCGCCAGGCGCCGGAGCACTTGCAGATCTCGTAGAGGAAGTTCTGGAGGATGGTGAACCCCTGCGGGGTGTGGGTGACTTCGGGGTGGAACTGCACGCCGTAGAAGCGGCGACTGGCGGCCGGGTCGATCATGCGGACGGCAGCCAGCGGGCAGGTGGGCGTGGATGCGAGCACCTGGAACATGCTGGGGGCGGCGTGCACCTGATCGCCGTGGCTCATCCAGACGGTGGTTTTCTCGGGCAGGGCATGGAAGAGGTCGGAGCGGTCGGCGATGTCAATCCCGGCGCGGCCGAACTCGCGGTGGCTGGCGCGGTCCACGGCTCCGCCGAGGAGCTGGCAGGCCAGCTGCATGCCGTAGCAGATGCCCAGCACGGGGACGCCGAGGTCGAAGATGCCGGGGTCGCAGCGGGGGCTGCCGGCCTCGTAGACGCTGGAGGGGCCGCCGGAGAGGATGATGCCGGCGGGCTTGAGGGCGGCGATCTTGCTCAGCGGGGTGCTGGGGGCGACCAGCAGCGAGAACACGCCGGCATCACGGACGCGGCGGGCGATCAGCTGCGCCGTCTGGCTGCCGAAGTCGAGGATGACGATGGTCTCGCGGCGTTCGCCGCCGGCGGAGGCGGGATCGGCGGAGGGGGCGACAGAGGCGGCGGTGGGGGGCACGACGGTGGACATGGCTGGGCGCTGGCTCGATGGCGGGGGATTGATAGAGATCAAGCGGGGAGGCTGGGAAGGACGGGAAAGGGTGGGAAGAAGGGAAGCGGGATGATACCGCGGCACGGCGGATGGCTTGTGCGGACGGAGCGTGTGATGGCGGCCGGCTGAGGGGTGGTCGTCCACCGCAACCGACAGTTGATGGGAGGCGGGGCGGGGCCGGTTGCGAGGGTGGGGGGGCGGTCAGCGGGGGCGGGCGTTCTTTGGAGGTGAGGGAGAGTGCGGAGGGGGCGGCTGAGATGGCGGGGAAATCGGCCTGCGTGGCGGTTGGGGACTTGACATAGTTATGCAGGGCTGCGAATATTCTTGCGATGAGCGAGAAGGCGAAACGGCGGTCCATGATCCTGGAAGTTCTGTCGGCGCAGAGGGTGGCCCGGCAGGAGGAACTGGCGGAGCTGCTCAAGCAGCGCGGCGTACTGGTGACGCAGGCGACGCTGTCGCGGGATTTGCGCGACTTGAACGTATTCAAGGGGCCGGCGGGGTATGTGCTGCCGGGTCAGTATCCTCAGCCGGCACCGCTGTCAGCCGGGCCGCTGGAGCCGGCGCTGCGGCAGTATCTGGTGTCGGCCAACCAGGCGGGGAACCTGCTGGTGATCCGCACGCGTCCTGGGCATGCCCCGGCGCTGGCCAGCGAGATTGACCGGGTGAAGCCGTCGGGGGTTGTGGGCACCATTGCGGGGGACGACACGGTGTTCGTGGCCGTGGAGTCGCCGGCGCGGACGCGGACACTGCTGCGGACGATGCGTCAGATCGTTGACCGCGGCGAGAAGGAATGAACGACGACGCCGATCGGGTCGGGTTCTGGCGGATCGGGCGCCGGAGCGAAGGCGGTGGCGTTGGCGGATTTCGACTGGTGAGTGCAGCGTGGGGCGGGGGCTGTGCCGTCTGGCGCGGGGCGAGCACTAGGAGGCTCGATGCGGAGGGGTTTGAGCACGCGGGGGAACAGTGCCGGGGCGAGCCCGGCGGAGTGGAGCGGCGATGGCAGCGAGCGGCAAGCGGCGGACAGCACGGGGCGGACAGAGCGGCCGGGGCGCGGCCAGGCCTGCTGCAAGGGGCCGCGGTTCGGGCAAGCGGGGCAGCGGTCGGATGACCGACCTGCTGACGATCGATGCGATGAGCCCGGCGGACCTGGAGCGGACGCTGGCGCTGGCGGCGGAGTTCAAGGCAAAGCCGGCGAAGTTCGCGACGGCGCTGAAGGGCAAGAGCGTGGTGATGCTGTTTGAGAAGCCCTCGCTGCGGACGCGGGTGAGCTTTGAGGTGGGCGTGGTGCGGCTGGGCGGGCACGCGTTGTTCTACGACCACCAGGCGCAGCGGATCGGGGCGCGGGAATCGGTGCGGGATTACGCGAAGAACCTGGAGCGGTGGGTGCACGCGATTGTGGCGCGGGTGTACGAGCAGGGGACGCTGACGGGACTGGCGGCGCACTCGAACGTTCCGGTGGTCAATGCACTCTCCAACGAGCACCACCCGTGCCAGGCGCTGGCGGACCTGCTGACGCTGCGGGAACGGTGGGGCAAGCTGGCGGGCAAGCGTTTGTGCTTCATCGGCGACGGGAACAACGTGGCCACCTCGCTGGCGCAGGCGGGTGTGCTGGCGGGGATGATCGTGACGGTGATCACGCCGCCGGGGTATGGCCTGCCGGAGGCGACGGAGGCGAAGATCCGCGAGTTGGCGGCGGCCGGAGGCGGGGAACTGGTGATCAGCGAGGAGCCGGGTGCGGTGGCCGGCCAGCAGGCGGTGTATACCGACGAGTGGGCCTCGATGCACCATGCCGACGGGGCCAAGCGGGCCAAGGCGTTTGCGGGGTATCAGGTGAACGCGGGGCTGATGGCCAAGGCGGCCAGGGGCGCGCTGTTCATGCACTGCCTGCCGGCGCAGCGCGGCGGGGAAGTGACCGACGAGGTGATCGACGCGCCGACCTCGGTGGTGTATGACCAGGCGGAGAACCGCATGCACGCGCAGAACGCTGTGCTGCTGCGGCTGCTGGCGGGGAAGTGAATGTGTCGCCCGGCGACGCGGATGGCCGCGGGACGGGCAGGTTTGGCTGACTCAGAGGATCTCGCGCCGGCGGAAACGACCGGCGGGTTTGGAGCACTCACAGATGGCAAAGAAGGTTGTGGTGGCGTACTCGGGCGGACTTGACACCAGCGCGGTGATTCCGTGGCTGAAGGAGAACTACGGGTACGAGGTGCACGCGGTGGTGGGCGACGTGGGCCAGGGGGCCGAGGAGCTTAAGGGGGTGGAGAAGAAGGCCAAGAACAGCGGCGCCAGCAGCTGTGTGGTGGTGGACCTCAAGCGGGAGTTCGCGGAGGATTACTGCTTCCCGATGCTGATCTCGGGCGCGGTGTACGAGGGCAAGTATCTGCTGGGCACGTCGATCGCGCGGCCGATTCTGGCCAAGGCGCAGGTGGACTTCGCGCTCAAGCTCAAGGCCGATGCGTTGTGCCACGGCTGCACGGGCAAGGGCAACGACCAGGTGCGGTTTGAGAGCACCTACGCGGCGCTGGCCCCGGAGCTGGAAGTGATCGCGCCGTGGCGGATCTGGGACCTGGGCGGGCGTGAGGACCTGCTGAAGTACCTGGCGGATCGGAGGATTCCGACCACGGCGACGGCCAGGAAGATCTACTCGCGCGACCGCAACCTGTGGCACATCAGCCACGAGGGCGCGGCGCTGGAGGACCCGTGGAACACGGTGCCGGATGACATCTGGATGCTGACGGCCGATCCGCGCAAGGCTCCGGACACGCCGCAGGACGTGTCGATCACGTTCCGCAAGGGGCGGCCGGTGGCGCTGGACGGCAAGGCGATGGCCGGTGACGAGCTGGTGATCAAGCTCAACGCCATCGCGGGCAAGCACGGCGTGGGCCGGGTGGACATCGTGGAGAACCGGCTGGTGGGCATGAAGAGCCGCGGGTGCTACGAGACGCCGGGCGGCACGGTGCTGATGGAGGCGCTCCGCGGGCTGGAGGAGCTGACGCTGGACCGCGAGACGCTGCACTATCGCGAGCAGCAGGCGCTGCGGTTTGCGGAGATCGTGTACAACGGCCAGTGGTTCACGCCGCTGCGTGAGGCGATGTGGGCCGGGTTCGAGCAGATCGCCGGGGCGCTCAACGGCGAGATCGTGGTGCGGCTGTGGAAGGGCACGGCGACGACGGTGCGTCGTCGCAGCCCCAACACGCTGTTCAGCGAGGCGTTCGCCACGTTCTCCAAGGACGAGGTGTACAACCAGAAGGACGCCGGCGGGTTCATCCGCCTGTTCTCGCTGCCCAGCCGCATTGCGGCGCTGGGCAAGAAGAACAAGGGCAAGCTGGCCGGCGGCGGCAAGCGGCGGCGCTGATGCGCGTGTCGCAGCATGACTGAGAACATCCCTCGGCGGCGGCCGTGAATGGTCGCCGCCGATTTGCTTGCAAGGAGATTCGCCATGGCGCTTTGGGGCGGCCGATTTGAGGGCAAGTCCGATCCGTTGTTCCGGCAGTTCAACGACTCGCTGCGCTTTGATGCGCGGCTGGTGGAGGCCGACATCTTCGGCTCCAAGGCGTGGGCCTCGGCGCTGGTGCGGGCGGGCGTGCTGACGGCTCAGGAACGCGACCGGCTGCACGCGGCGCTGGATGCGCTGGCCAAGGAGGCGGCGGGGCTGGGGGCAGCGGGGATTGCCGCCAGTGGCGAGGAGGACGTGCACAGTTGGGTGGAGAGCCGGCTGATCGCCTCGATCGGCGATCTGGGCAAGAAACTGCACACGGGACGGAGCCGCAACGACCAGGTGGCGACCGACCTGCGGCTGTGGACGGCGGGCACGCTGGAGGCGCTGCGGGCCGCCGTGCGCGACGTGCGGGGCTGCCTGGTGGAACTGGCCGACCGCGAGCGGGAGGTGATCGTGCCGGGGTACACGCACCTGCAGCGCGGGCAGCCGGTGCTGCTGGCGCACTGGGCGCTGGCGTACTTCCAGATGCTCGGGCGTGACGATGCGCGGTTCGCTGACGCGCTGGAGCGCACGCGGGTGTCGCCGCTGGGGTCGGGGGCGCTGGCGGGGACGGCGTTCCCGATTGATCGGGAGGCGCTGGCGAAGGACCTGGGCTTCTCGGGGCCGTCGGGCAACTCGCTGGACGCGGTGAGCGATCGCGACTTTGTGTTTGAGACGCTGGCGGCGTGCTCGCTGTGCAGCCTGCACCTCACGCGGCTGGCGGAGGACCTGATCCTGTACTGCTCGGCGGAGTTCGGGTTTGTCACCATGGACGACGCGGTGACCAGCGGCTCGAGCCTGATGCCTCAGAAGAAGAACCCGGACGCGGCGGAACTGATCCGCGGCAAGAGCGGGCGGATTCTGGGGGCGATGGTCTCGCTGGCGATGACCATCAAGGGGCTGCCCTTGGCGTACAACAAGGATCTGCAGGAGGACAAGGAGCCGCTGTTTGACGCCAGCGACAACCTGCTGATGTGCCTGCGGATGCTGCCGCCGGTGCTGAACACGCTGAAGGTGAACCAGCAGGCGTGCCGCAAGGCGGCGCTGGGCGACGGCAGCGTGCTGGCGACCGATCTGGCGGACTATCTGGTGGACCGGGGCGTGCCGTTCCGCACGGCGCACGAGGCGGCGGGGCGGCTGGTGCGGGTGGCGATGGAAGCGGGCGTGGGGCTGCACGAATTGCCGCTGGCGAAGATGCAGGCGGTGGCCCCGGAGATTCAGGCCGATGTGGCCAAGGCGCTGACGCTGGAGGCCTCGCTGGCACGGCGGAACGTGCTGGGCGGCACGGCGCCGGCGCAGGTGGCCCAGGCTATCGCCAAGGCGAGGAAGGAACTGCAGGGCTGAGGCCTGCGGCCGGGGGCGCCGTTCTGGCCTCGGCGATCAGGGCTCGGTGAACAGCGAGGCGGCCTCGGCCGGGGCATCGGCGCCGGTGGCGGCGGTCATGGCCGCCCAGGAGAGCAGCCGCCCGGCCATGGCCGAACCGCTGAGCAGCGCGCCCTCGACACGCGAGGCGCGGGCGCCGCACCAGTCGCCGCCGACGGCAACGCCCGTGGCATGCCAGAGGCAACTCTCTGGGCAGGGGGCGGTGACCGCGGCGTAGCGCCAGCGGTGGGCGATGGCGGTCTGCGGGGGCGGCAGGGGTGCGCCGACGGCCTGCGCGAGCGCGGCCAGCAGGGCCTCGGTGACGGCCTCGGGCGGGTCATCAACGTGGGCGGCGGACCAGGCGTGGGAGGCGTGGAGCACCCAGGTGTCTGATGCGCCGGCGGAGCGGCCGGGCTTGCTGCGGTCGCGAGCGGCCCAGGCCAGGGGCGAGGCGACGGGCTGGTCGGGCGAAGCGGCGGTGTCGGGCGCGGGCCAGCGCAGAACGTCGGCGGCGGCGAGCGGGTCGGGGGCTTTGTCCCACGCGAGCATGAGCGCCCAGGTGGGGGCCATGCGGACGGTGGAGACGTGTGCTGCCAGGTCGGTCAGGCCGGCGGAAGTGAGCAGTGGTCCGGCGTTGGCGGGGGGGATGGCCAGGGCGACAGCATCGAACGGGCCGAGGGGCTCGCCCTCGGCGGGTGCCGCCGACCACAGGCCGGACTCGGGCTCGCGCGTCAGCGAGGCGAGTTGCACGCCGAAGCGGACGGTGGCTCCGGCCTGCTGGGCGTCGCTGACCAGGTGGGCGCAGAGGGCGTTGTTGCCGGGGACGGCGACGAGCCAGCGGCTGTCGGGCTGCTCGGAAGTGGAAGGGGCCATGTGCCGCACGCGGGGGTGCCATTTGGCGAGCAGGCCGGCGTGCATCCAGGCGTCGGCGAAGCGCTGCAGGTGGCGGCTGCGGAAGGTGAAGTACTGGGCGCCGTGGTCCCAGGCCAAGCCGTCGGCGCGGCGGGTGCTGGTGCGACCGCCGGGGCCCCGGCCTTTGTCCACCAGCGTGACCTCCATGCCCTGGTCGGCCAGCGTGCGGGCGCACCACGCACCGGCGAGGCCGGCGCCGACGACCAGCACGCGGGGGCGGCGGTTGCCCGGGCGGGGGGTGGCAGGGCGAGGCGCGGCCGGGCGGGTGCAGAGGCGGAGATACGCGTTTGGGTCCAGACGTTCGGCGTGCTCGGCGGTGGGGCGGGGCCGCACGGAGCCGAGGATGGGGCGTTCGGGTTCAAAGGGGCGGTCGAAGAGGCCGAGGCACCAGAGGATGCCGCCGAAGCTGGAGGGATCACGGCCGTCGAGGGCGTAGCGGTGGTTGAGGTCGATCAGCCGCTTGAGGGCGGTGGCGGCGTCGGGGGTCCACTGCAGCAGCGCCTTGCCCCAGGTCATGCGGACGTTGTTGTGCAGTTCACCGTGGATCAGCAGGGAGCGTTGGGCCGCGTCCCACAGGGTGTCGCCAGTGCGGCCCCGGGACAGCGTGTCCTCGCTGGGCAGGGCGGGGCGTGGGTCGCGCTGGTGGGCGGCCAGGGTGCGACGGGCCCAGTCGGGAACGGCGCTCAGGCGGTCGTGATCGGGCAGATAGAAGCAGGCGGTGTAGGCCAGTTCACGCCAGACGAGCAGTTCATCCAGCCACTTCTCGGCACCCTCGCCGGCGGGGCCGCCCCGGCCGGACTTCATGAGCTCGTGGGCCTCGCGGGCGACGCGGGTGGGGGCGATCATGCCATAGTGCAGATACGCGCTCATGCGGCTGACGGCTTCGGGCTGGAGGGCGTCGTTGCGACGCTTGGCGTAGCGGGCGATGGCGGTGGAGCAGAAGGTGTTCCAGCGGGCCAGTGCCGCGGCCATGCCGCCCCGGGTGTGGGGCACGGGGCCGACGGTGTGATCGATGTCGCAGCGGGCGCAGAGGTCGGCGATGGCGGCGTCGTTGAGTGTGGCGGGATCGACGCAGGGAATGGGCAGTTCGCCGGTGAGGGCGGGCAGGTCGGCGGCGACGTCGGTCCACGGCTTGCCGAGGCGGGCGGAGCGGAGCTTGCGGGTGGCGTCGCGGTAGGCGAAGGCGCGGTCGTACCAGCGGCCGGCCAGTTGCATGGGCACCACGCAGGCGCCGTCGACGGCCCACAGCGGTGTGGCGGCGGCGTCGGCCTGACGGGCGGCGGCGTCGATCCAGTCACGCCAGGGGCGGACGGGCATTTCGTCGGTGACCACGAGCGCTGCCTGACTGAAGAGGCTGGGCAGGCCGGGGGCATCGCTGCGGGTGTCGGCGGTGCGGACGGACAGCGCCAGACGCACACCCCGGGCTTGCAGCGAAGCGGCGAGTTCGGCGGCGCCCTGCAGCACGAAGGTGTGGAAGCGGTCGCTGGCCCACGGTGAGGCATCGGGCACGGTGAGGACGGCCAGCACGGGCAGGCGAAGGCGGGCAGCGAGTGTGATGGCGACGTCGAGCGCGGGGTTCTCGGTGCTGCGGAGGGCGTGGTGCATCCAGTAGAGCACCATGCGGCGGCCGGCGACCGGGGCGTGGGCGGTGAGCGGGCGGGTGCGTTCGGCCAGGTGTTGGGGGAGGCCGGCATCGGCCGGGAGGGCGGCGGAGGGCGTGTCCGAGAAGTCGGGGCAGCGGGGTAACAGATACAGGTTGTGCATGCGGAACTCCGGCCGGCTGGAGCGGGGTGCCTGCGGGCGGCGTGGATGGCCGACAATGATGTGCCGCGAACGGTAGCCCGGGGCGTCCGGGAGGCCAGGGTGCAGCGGGCGGGGGATCGGGCCGTGGGCAGTCGCGGCAAGGCGAACGACCACCATGAAGGCGACGCTGGTAGGTATGGGATCAGTGGGGCGGGCGCTGGTGACGCTGCTGGCGCAGCGGCAGCGGTCGGGCGGTCATCGACCGGGGACGCCGGAGATTCGGGCGGTGGTGGACAGCCGCGGGGCAAGGCTGGCGCGGGCGGGGCAGCCGTTGGACCTGGAAGCGCTGGTGGCGGCCAAGGCACAGGGCGTGCCGGTGCACCGTGCCGAGGCGGCGGGCGGGCTGGGCGTGGAGGCGGGCGGACCGGAGTGGTCGCAGCGGCTGATTGCCGAGAGCGGGACTGAACTGCTGATTGAGGCGGGGCCGACGGACCTGAAGCGTCCGGCGACGGCGATGGGCCACCTGCGGGCGGCGATGGCCAGCGGGATGCACGTGGTGTGCGTGAACAAGGCTCCGCTGGCGACGGCGATGCCGGCGCTGCTGGAACTGGCGGCGTACAACCGGGTGGGTCTGCGGTTCAGCGGGTGCGTGGGGGCGGGCACGCCGGTGCTGGCGATGGGGGAGCAACTGGCGCGGGGGGACCGGGTGCGGGGGATTTCGGCGGTGGTGAACGGGACCACCAACTACATTCTCACGCAGATGCGTGACGCGGGGCAGAGCTTCGGTGAGGCGCTGGCGGGGGCGCAGCAGCTGGGTTATGCCGAGGCGGACCCGAGCGGCGATGTGGACGGCTGGGACACGGCGATGAAGATGGTGATCCTGGCGGCGGCGGTGATGGGCGTGAAGACGACGGTGGGCCGCTCGCAGGTGGAGGGGATCTCGAAAGTGACGCGGGAGGCGATGGCCGAGGCGGCGGCGCGGGGGAAGACCATCAAACTGGTGGGGCGGGCCGGCGAGGACGGGGTGAGCGTGGGGCCGGCGGAGGTGGACCGGCACGGCCCGTTGGATGTGGCCGGGAGCATCAACGCGGTGGTGTTCCGGTGCGACACGCTGGGCGAGGTGACGTTGAGCGGGCGGGGGGCGGGCGGGCCGGAGACGGCGACGGCGATACTGCGTGATGCGGAGGACCTGGCCAAGGCGGCGGGGGCGGATCGGGGCGGACGCTGAGCAGCAGGACGGAGGAGCACGCATGCGGATTGTGATGAAGTTCGGCGGCACATCGGTGGCGGGTGCGGAGAAGATCCGCCATGCGGCGGGGCTGGCGCTCAAGGCGGTGGCCGAGGGGCACCAGGTGGTGGTGGTGGTTTCGGCGATGGACGGGGTGACCGAGGACCTGCTGGACCTGGCCGACGCGGCCGGATCGGGCAACCGGGCGGCGCTGTACACGGTGCTGGGCAAGGTGCGTTCGGCGCACGAGGCGGCGGCGCGGGCACTGGGGGCGATGGACGAGGTGGACCCGCTGCTGGGGCGACTGGAGACGCTGGTGTCGGGCATTCTGGCGGTGGGGGAACTGACAGCGCGGAGCCGGGACGCGGTGGTGGCCTTTGGCGAGCGGCTGAGCACGGCGATGATGGGCGTGGCGATGGGGTGCCGGGCGATGGACGGGCACGGGGCGGGGATCGTGACCGATGACCACTTCGGCGAGGCCGACCCGCTGATGGAGATCTCCATGCACCAGGTTCGGCAGAACCTCGAGCCGATCATCAGTGGCGGGCGGCCGGTGGTGGTGTCGGGGTTCATCGCGGCCAACCAGCACGGGGTGACGACGACGCTGGGGCGGGGCGGCAGCGACTACACGGCGACGATCCTGGGGGCGGCAATCCGGGCGGATGAGATCTGGATCTGGAGCGATGTGGACGGGTTGATGAGCGCTGACCCGCGGGCGGTGCCTGAAGCGCGGCTGCTGACGGCGATCAACTTCGCTGAAGCGGTGGAGATGGGCAAGTTCGGGGCCAAGAGCATGCACCCGCGGGCGCTGGAGCCGGCGGCGGCGCACCGCATCAACGTGCGGATGCGGAGCACGTTCAACCCCGACAACCCGGGGACCCTGATCTCCGACGCGACGGCGGCGGGCGATGCGGCACATGCGGTGCGGTCGGTGCCGATGCTCAAGAAGATGGCGATGGTGACGGTGGGCGGGGCGGGGATGATCGGGCGACCGGGAACGGCAGCGGCGGTGTTCACGGCGCTGGCCGAAGCGCGGGTGAACGCGCACATGATCTGCCAGAGCGTGTCGGAGGCGGGCATCAGCGTGGTGGTGTCGATGGGGCAACTGGACAAGGCGAGGGCGGCCTTGGAGCGGGCGCTGGTGAAGGTGACCAGCGGGCCGCACGCCAATGTGGTGTCGTCGCTGAAGGTGCAGGAGAATCTGGCGATCATCGCGGCGGTGGGACAGGGGATGAAGGGCGTGCCGGGTGTGGCGGCGCGGGTGTTTGTGGCGGTGGCGGAGGCGGGGGTGAACATCAACGCCATTGCGCAGGGGTCCAGCGAGTTGTCGATCGCGTTTGCGGTGGACGAGGCGGCGGGGAGCAAGGCGGTGGCGGCGGTGCACCGGGCGTTCGGGCTGGGCGGGTAACGGGCTTGGCGGGGCTGATCGGTCGGTCCGACGGGGCGGTTACCATGTTTCCCCATGGCTCGACGTTCCCCCGTTCTTCACCTGCACCAGCGCGCCGAGGCGGTGCTGCAGACGTATGGCGATGACCAGGGCGGCTGCCCGGTGGTGCAGACGTATGGCCCGGTTGAACTGGAGTATGCGGCTCTGCGAAAGGGGTGCGTGCTGCTGGACATGCCGCAGCGGGCGACGCTGGAGGTGACCGGGGCGGATCGGGTGGAGTTCCTGGGTCGGATGGTGACGCAGGAGACCAAGAAGTGGGAGCCGTACACGTCGCGGCGGAGCTTCTGGCTGAGCCGGACGGGGCGGATTGAGGCGGACATGCGGATGACGCTGCTGCCGGAGTGCGTGCGGCTGGACATGGACGTGCACGTGGCGGCGGGGTCGCTCAAGTCGCTGTCGGCGTACATCATCACCGAGGATGCGGCGATCAGCGACCGGACCGAGGAGTTGCACCGGCTGGCGTTGCACGGGCCGGGGGCGATTGAGGTGCTGCGCGGGGTGGCCGAGCAGCGCGGGGGTGCGGGAGTGGGGGCGGTGCTGGAGACGATCAAGCCGGGCGAGGCGGCGCTGGTGGGCATCGCGGGGGCGAGCGTGCTGGTGGAGCGGGCGGACTCGACGGGGGAGATCGGGCTGGAGTTGACGGTGGCGACGGCGGAGGCGGAGCGGGTGTACACGACGCTGGTGCAGCACGGGAGCCACCCGCCGGGGCCGGCGGTGCTGGGTGTGGCGGGCGTGACGGTGGAGGGGCGGGCGGCGGGTGTGGGTGGCGGGTCTGGCGGCGGGGTGATGATGGGCGGGCATCGGGTGGCGTTCCGGCCGGCGGGCTGGGCGGCGTGGAACATCGCGCGGATTGAGGCGGGGACGCCGGTGCATCTGATTGACTTTGGCGGGCAGTCGCTGCCGGCGGAGACGGGGGTTTTGAACGATCGGGTGAGCTTCACCAAGGGGTGCTATCTGGGGCAGGAGATCGTGGCGAGGATGCACAGCCTGGGGCACCCGAAGCAGAAGGTGGTGGGGCTGCGGTGCGTCGTGCGGCGGATGAAGGTGGCGGCGGCGGACGCGACGATGGAGGCTCCGGAGGTGGAGGCGCCGGTGCAGCCGGTGAGCGGAAGCCAGGTGTTCGCCAAGCCGGCGGAGGGCGCGGAGTTGGGCGACCCCATCGGGGTGGTGAGCAGCGCGACGACCAGCCCGCTGCTGGGGGATGCGCCGGTGTGTCTGGCGACGGTGAAGTTCAAGCACATTGCCGAGGGGGCGACGGTGCTGGTGGAGGCGGGGGGGGCGGAGGGGGGGTTGATTGAGGCGACGATGCTGGCGGAACTGGGGCCGCTGGCGAGCCGGCCGAAGGCGGGCTGAGCGGGGTTGGATACGCGTGAGCGTGGCTGACGG
>JAJTDF010000005.1 GCA_021294835.1 Planctomycetaceae bacterium | reverse complement strand
ACCCCCCGCCCCCCTCACCCCTTCATCCCCTCCTGCGCCACCCCACGCACAAACGTCCGCTGCGTCAGCGCAAACAGCACCACAATCGGCGCGATCATCATCGCGCTCGCCGCCATCAGCAGGTTCCACGGCGTCATCCCCGCCTGCCCTTGATAGAGCTGCAAGCCCAGGGCCAGCGTGAACTGGTCGCGATGGGTCAGGAAGATCAGCGGCCCCAGAAAGTCGTTCCACACGAAGATGAAGTGGAACAGCGCCACCACCGCCAGCGCCGGCTTGCTCAAGGGCAGGATCACCCGGAAGAAGATCCCCACGTGCCCCATGCCATCAATCCGCGCCGCCTCGTCCAGATCCCTGGGCAGCCCCATGAAAAACTGCCGCAGCAGAAAGATGTTGAACGCCCCGCCGAACCACGCCGGCACCCACAACGGCTTGAGCGTGCCGATCCACCCCAGTTCCCGAAACACCACATACAGCGGCGCCATCAGCACCGGGAACGGGATCATCATCGTCGCCAGCACCAGCGCCATCACCCCCGCCCGACCCCGAAACGGCACCCGCGCCAGGCCGTACGCCACCACCGCGCTCGAGAGCGTCATCCCCACCACGCTCAGAATCGCCACCACCAGCGTGTTCCGCAGATACAGCGGGAAGTCGATCGTCGGGTCCGTCCACACCTGCCCGTAGTTCGCCGCCGCCTGCGAGAACACCGAACTGGCCGGGTCCGGCAGCAGCCGAACCGCCGTGCTGGCCGCCTGACTCTCCGGCTTCACGCTGGTCGCCAGCATCCACACCAGCGGCGCCAGGAACATCACCGCCACCGTGCACAGCAGCCCATACAGGGCCGCTCGCATCAAGCCGGGTTGTTCGCGTCGCTCAGCCATCGTTCTCGCCTGCGTCTCCAACTCCCTCACGATCCGCGGTAGTGCACCATCCGCCGGCTCACCACAAACATCAGCCCCGTCAGCGCCAGAATCACCAGCAACTGCACCCACGCCATCGCCGACGCGTACCCCATCTGCCCGTACACAAACGCGTTCTCATACAGGTACATCGTGTAGTAGTGCCCCGCCGGGTTGGTCCCGTCAGGCCGGCGGAACATCACATACGGCACCGCGAACACCTGCAGCGTGTTGATCGTCAGCGTGATCACGTTGAACAGAATCACCGGGCTGATCATCGGCAGCGTCACATGCCAGAACCGCCGCACCGCCCCCAGCCCGTCCAGCCGCGCCGCCTCGTACAACTGCTCCGGCACGTCCTGCAGCGCTGCGATGTAGATCACCACCGACTGCCCGATCCCCCACAGGCTCATGATCACCATCGTCGGCAGCACCCACCTGGCGTCCACCAGCCACGTCGGCCCGTCAATCCCCACCGCCGCCAGAACCCGGTTGATCAGCCCGTACTCCCCGTTGAACAGCCACATCCACACCATGGCGCTGGCCACCAGCGGCACCAGCGTGGGCAGAAACACCGCCGCCTGAAACCCGCGCGAGAACCGCACCCGCCCCGCCAGCAGCGCCGCCAGCGTCACCGCCGCCACCGTGCACAGCGGAATGCTCACCGCCCCGAACAGCGCCGTGTTCCGCACCACCCGCCAGAACACCGGGTCGTCCATCATCCGCTGGTAGTTCCCCATCCCCGTCCAGATCGGCGACTCAATCAGCGGGTAATCGCTCAGCGAGTACCACAGGCTCATCCCCATCGGCAGGAACATGAACACCGACGCCCCCACCAGCCAGGGGCTCACCCACAACCACCCCGTCAGTTCCCGCCGCAGCGCACGCCAGTTCACACGCGCCCTCCCCCGACCGCACCCCCAACCACACCCCCAACGGCACCCCCGCGCCCGCGCCGCCTCGCCTCATCCGCCGCCCGATCCAGGTACCCCTGCGCCCGCGTCTGCAAGCCCGCCATCGCCGCCGCCGGCGTCTCCTCCAGCCGCCACACCCGCTGCACCGTCGTGTCAAAGTCGTCCTTGTACTGCTGCCACACCCGCGTCTGGGGCGGCACAAACGCCCGCGAACTCCCGAAAATCCCATAGTGCACGCCGATGCCCCGGTTCGGATGCCCGGCCACAAACCCCTCGCTCACCTTCGCCAGGGGCGAGGGCTTGCAGTGCGCCGCCGCCAGCAGTTCGGCCATCTCCTGCCGCTGCGTGAAGGCGATGAACTCCATGCTCGCCTCCGGGTAGCGGCAGCCGCGCGGAATCACCAGCACATCGGTGTCGATCAGCCCGATCGGGTTGGCCGGGTCGGCCGCCACCCCCGGCCCCACCGCAAACGGCGCCACGCCGTAATCAAACTGCGGCGCAAACGCCCCCACCAGGTTCGCCAGCCACGGCCCCTGCACGATCATCGCCACCTTGCCGGTCAAGAACGGGTTCGCATCCGTGAAGTAGTTGCCGAACCCCTCACGGAACGGCTTGGAGCGTTCCGGCCTCAGCACCCGCGCCGTCTCGGCCATCCACTCCATCGCCCGCACGTTCTCGGCGCTGTCCGCCAAGGCCCGGTCGCCGGCCGGGTCATAGATCCGGCCCCCGAAGTGGTACGCCCACAGCCAACTCCACCACCCCGGCTCGGGGTGAAAGAACCCCACCCGCTCCAATCGTCCCCCGTCCGCGCTCGTCCGCAGCAGTTTCGCGCTCGCCGCGTCCAACTCCGCGATCGTCGCCGGCGGCCGGTCCGGGTCCAGCCCCGCCTCGGCAAACGCCCGCCGGTTGTAGTACAAAGCGATCGACCCCGCGGCACTCACCGCCGCCCACCACTGCCCCCGGTGGCTGGTCACCCGCCGCACCCCGGTCGCATAGTCGCTCAGGTTCAGCCCGAACTTGGGCGCCAGTTCATCCAGGGGCAGCAGCGCCCCCGCGTCGGCATACCCCGGCACGTTGAACGAGTACAGGCCGATCACATCCGGCGGGTCGCCCCCGGCGATCGCCACCAGCGACTTCTGCCCGATGTCCGCCGTGACCAGATAGCGCACGAAGATCCGCTGCTGCGATGCGTTGAACGCGTCCACCACCCGCTGCATCGCGGCGCCCTCGTGCCGCGTCCACTTCTCCCAGTAGTTCAGAACAACCCGCCCGCCGCCACCACCGCCGGCATTCCGCTGCCCCTGCCCATCACGCCCGGTCCGCGGCCCGAACAGCGCAAAGCCCACGCCCGCCGCCGCCAGCCCGCCCACGGCCGCACGGCGGCCCAGATCGACGATGGAGGGCTTGGTGTCCACGGACGGGCTTACTTCGCGGCCTTGTTCTCCCCGCTGGTCATGCGGGCCACTTCCTGGTTGACCTGCTCGATGATCGACTTCCAGCGAGCCTCATCCTCGAGCTTGCCGGTGGACTTTTTGGTCTTGCTGTTCAGCAATGCGAAATTCGGCGGCAGCGGCTTGTTGGGCCCTGTCTGCCCGGTCATGATGCCAACCAGCCGTCCGAGCGGCATCTCCTCCCGATCGCCGGTATCCGAGTAGACGATGGTCACATTTTCTCGCAGGTTGTCCGGATCGAAAACATCCGCACTCTTGCTGCCACCCCGCAGAAGCGCATATCCAAGTACGACAAGCAGCAAACCACCGACCACACTCACCGTCACTCTCGGATTTTCGTTCATCCACTGTCGCACGAAGAGCCCTCCGCACACCGCCGATCCACAGACACCACCGCGAGAACATCACGGGTTGGTTACGAGCCGGTGACCCCAGTCATAGAACTGGCCGACGTTTCCGTAACGGTCGCGACCAAACCTGTAGTCGCGATACTCAATCGTCCGGACGGACGTGTCCCCGAAAGCGAAGTTGTTGGCTCCAAACTTACCCGTCGAGCCTGCGTTCTGGCCCGACCTTCCCGCGTTCCGACTGTTCAACGTGTGCCGCGGAAAGTCATCCAGCGCGTCCGTCGCGATCACCACATCGTTGAAGTTGCGGATCCGAGAGAGAGGGAGACCAGATACACCGCTCGTGGGCGTCGGCAGTGAATCGTTGAACCAGTACTCTGTCCAGCGGACAATCGGTGTGGATGGGTCCAGGAACTCAAATGGCGAGGTAAACACTCGGCTCGCGTTATTCAGAAACGGTCGATTGATCGGGCCCCGCACGCTTGCTGCTCCGATGGCGGCCGGACAGTTAAATGGAGCCTGCACCTTGGCTGGATTCTGCGGGTCACTATGGAACTCGACCATAGCCGCGGTGTTGAAGCCAAAGTCGGGGTCCGCTTCACCGCCCAGGTAAGGGTTCAACAGACCGACAGCGCCCACTTGGTACAAGATGCTCTGACCCGGACCCACCCAGAGGTCCGGATTAGACCCCGGCGTCGGTGTCCCGAACTTTCTCCAGATCGCCGGGAATCGCTCTTTGTTCGCGTCCGCGTACATAACGATCGCCGTGCCCAACTGCTTCAGGTTGCTCATGCACACCGCCGACCGCGACACGGTTCTCGCGCTGGCCAGCGCCGGCAACAAAATGCCCACCAGCAACGCGATGATCGCAATCACCACCAGCAACTCAATCAGCGTGAACGCCGACCCGTTCGTCCTTGTCCGCCCGTTCATGCTCAGCTCCTTGTACCCGCAGCCAAAACAGCCCCACCCCCCACACCCACCACACCTGCCCCTCCCGCAATCGTCGGCTCCGCCACAGACCCGGGCAGCCACCGAACCACCACGTCAACCACCCGCTCCCCCTCACTGTGTACGCCCGCCCCTGCCGATCCGTTTGTCCCGTTCGATGCCGACACCGAATAGGTTCCTTCCAGATCGCTTTCCTGCAGCACGCCACCGGGGATCACCCGGCCGTTCACCGTCACCGTCGCCGACACGCCGGCCTTGAACTCCGCCGCGTCGAAGGTGATCCGCACCGCCCGCCCCCGCCAGGTGCGCTTCACCGTCACCCGGCCCAGGTCCACCGGCGGGCACGGGTCGATCAGCAACCCCGCCACCGACTTGGCCCCCACCGGGTTGAGCACCGGCCGAATGCCCAGCACCCACTCCAGGCTCACCCGGTTCAGCCACGCCGCCGAACCGGTGTACCACGTCCAGCCCGCCCGCCCCGGCAGGTCTGAAAGCGGTCCATCCACGTTGCCCGGCGTCACATACGGCTCAGCCCAATACGCGCTGGCATTCTGCCCCCGTGTCGCCGGCGAGACCGACTTCCAGATGCTCCCCACCGCCGCCTGGTCCTTCATCTTCGCCGCCGCCGCCAGCGCCCACGTCGCCGCGTGCATGTACACGCCGCCGTTCTCGCGGCTGCCCGGGCTGTAGCGGGTCACGTAGCCAATGGTGGTGTCCGGGATGGTGTACGCCGGGAACAGCAGCAGCGGGCCATACGGGCTCAGCAGATGCTGCTTCACCGCGCCCCACGCCTTGGCGTTGCGCTCCGGCGTGCCCGTCTCAGCGAGGATGGACCACGTCTGCGCGTTCAGGTGGATCTTGCCCTCCTGGCAGCTCGGGGCCCCGATCCACTCGCCGTTGTCCTTGGTGCCATAGCGGTACCAGCCGGTCTCATCCCACGCGTGCTGGTTGATCGCTGCGCGGTACGCCTCGCGCTTGGAGGCATACGTCTCGGCCAGTTGCGTGCTGGCGCCATCGCCCACCCGACGCAGGATCACCGACCACTGCTCCAGAACGTGGCACAGGAACTGCCCCAGCCACACGCTCTCGCCCTTCTCCTCCACGCCCATGGCCGACAAGCCGTCGTTCCAGTCGCACGAGCCGATGAACGGCAGCCCCCGGGCGCTGGTGCGGGCAAAGGCCCGCGCAATCGCCAGCCGGCAGTGCTCGGCAATGCTCGCCTGCGCCGGCACCAGCCGCGACGGGTCCGCGGTGGGCGTCGGCTTGCCCTGCTTGCGGGCAAACCACATGCTCCCCTCCGGCTTGCCCGAGTCGATGAACGGCGCCGTCTTGTTCAGGATGCCCACATCACCCGTCTCGCGGATGTACGCCGCGACCAGGAAGGGCAGCCACAGGTAGTCGTCGCTGCACGCGGTGTGGTTGCCGAAGTCCGCCAGCGCGTGCCACCAGTGGTACACGCTGCCGTCGGAGAACTGCCGCTCGGCGTGCAGCATGATCTGCTTCAGCGTGCCCGCCGGATCCAGCGGCAGCCAGACCTGCGAGTCCTGCAACTGGTCGCGGAAGCCGAACGCGCCCGACTGCTGGTAATAGCCCGTGCGGCCCCACAGCCGCCCGGAGATGGCCTGGTAGGGCAGCCAGTGGTTGTTCAGCAGGTCAAAGTCCGCCTGCGAAGTCTTGATGCTCGTCTTGCCCAGCCGGCCCTGCCAGGCCGCCGTCGCCTTGCCGGCGGTGGCCTTGGCCGTGTTCGCGTCGGCGTAGCGGTCCAGCGTCGCCAGCAGCCCCGCCTCGTCATGCCCAACGGCGATCACCCAGTGCAGTTCCACGCTCTGGCCCGGCGCCAGCGTCAGATCCCCGCCCAGCCCGCTGGCCGAATCGCAGAACCGCCCGAAGCCGCCCGTCAGGGTCTTCGCGTCCGCCCGCATCGCCGCGGGCGTCGCCGTGTTGCCGTACTTGCCCAGGAACGTGGACTTGTCGCCGATGGCGATCTCACGCTCAAACGCTCCGTGCACCGCGTGCGCCGCCATGTACGGCCAGGGCACGTTCCAGTGCTCCTTCTCGCTCTTGCGCGGAATGTCCCACATGTTCTTCCCCACCACCATCGCCCGCCGCTTGGCGTCGTAGCGGGTGTTGAAGAACAGCCGGTGGAACTCGCGCTTGGCGTCCGGCGCCACCCCGCAGCACCACTCAAACCATGAGGACACGCGCAGCTTCCTGGGCGTGCTCCCCGTGTTGGTCAGCTTCACCGCCCACACCTCAGCCGGGTCCTCCGGCGCCACGCTGATCGTCCACTCGCAGTCAATCCCGTGCTTGCGCGTGTCGAACGTCGTGAACCCCAGCCCGTGCGTGCAGGTGTAGCGGTCAAAGTCCGCCCCGCACGGCTGCGGAGCCCCCGACCAGATCGCCCCGCTCTCCAGGTCGGCCAGATACAGGAACTTGCCGTAGCAGTCCCGCACCAGGTCCATCTCCCACCGCGTCAGCACGTTGTGCTGCGCATCGTCATAGAACGAGAAGCCCCCGCCGTTCTGGCTCACCACCAGCCCATACCGCCCGTTGCTGATCACGTTCACCCACGGCATCGGTGTCGCCGGGTTGCTGATCGCAAACGCCCGTCCGTCCTGCACAAACTGTCCGAATGGATTTGCAAGCATGGTGAAAAGCCAACAACCGACCGTCGCCGTCTCGCTCCGATCCGACTTCATCGGGCCGCACACCGGCCCGACCCCACTCCCGCTCTCTCACCACCGCTGGTTGCCCCGCAACCCCGCTCGATGGCCCGGACCCTGCCGGTGAATCAGCACGCCTTCGGTGCGGTCGGGGTCGTCCGCGTGCCTCACCAGCATGTAACCGCTTTCATTGTGCCACACTCGCCGTCGCCTGTCAAGCCGCCCCGCAGCATTTTCTCCGCTTTCCGCACCCCCACCCCCAACGCCCCTCCGCCTCCCCGACCCGCCCCCCTTGGCCCGCTGCCACCGCCCCCAAATAAAACAACCGGCCCCGTTGCCGGAGCCGGTTGCGATCGATTCTCTTTAGAGGCTCACCGCTCAGGCGCGGCGGCGACGCATCGCCATCAGCCCGCCCAGGCCCAGCACCGCAACGGCGCCGGGGGTCGGGATGATGCGCAGCACGTTGTACTCGCTGGTGATGGTGTTGTCCTCGAACGCCACGTTCGAGAACTGGCTGCGGAAGCCCACCGCAGCGCCCGTCAGGCCGATCCCGCGGCCCGGGTTCGGGTTCGGGTTCAGCAGAGCCTCGTTGTTCCACAGGCGGATGCCGGTGTCAACGGTGCGGCCCTGGGTCACGTTCTCGAAGATCACGCGATACGCGCCGGTCGCAGCGTTCACCTCGCCCGGGGCGAAGTAGATGAACGACACGCGGGCCAGGTCACCGGCGAAGTACAGCGGAGCCGGGGGGTTGCCCGGAGCGCCGGCGCGCTCGCCCAGCAGGCTGAACTCAGCGTCAGCGCCGCCGACGAACACCGTGCCGTTGGAGACCACAAACAGGCCGCCGTCGCGGAAGTTGGTGGCGCCCAGATCGGCCTCAGGCCAGAACCAGATGCCGCCCTCGATGTTCCGACCGTCCTCGGACACGTTGCGGCTCAGCCGCATCGTGAAGTCGATCTGGAACGACTCGTTGGCCTGCACGCGGTACGGGGTCGTCCCGCCGTCGGTGCTCAGCCAGGAGAAGTGACGGTTGGCGAACCCGCCCGGGCTGTTCGCCGGGATCTGCTCCTGCAGCGTCACGTTCAGGCCGCTCACCGTCGCCGGAGTGCCCGAGCCGTTCACGTTGATCGTGCTACCGGGGAACGCATTGAAGATGTTCCGGTAGTTCATGTTGTACCCGTTGGCCGAAGTGATCTGCGCCGAAGCCGTACCGGCCAGGGCAACCACCGCGAGCGCACCAATCGTCAAGCGCGTGCTCATTCGTCTCTGCTCCCATGCTGGGCTGCCAGGCCGATTGGCCCGACAGGTTCACCCGGTTGGCCCGACACCCACGCAGTGCCCAGGTCCCACCAAGCGTGTAATCGCTTTCAGTATCACCTATCCCCACCCATCCGTCAAGCGCATTATCTCCCGACTCTTCAGAGTTTCCGCCGCAGTTTACCCAAGTTCACCCGTTTTCCCGCCCCATCCGTCCAGAACCACGCTCGACTGGCTCACGACGTATTCAGACCTTGGGTTATCGGTCTATCTCCAGCCCCAGACGCTCCATCCCCGACTGCACGAACCGGTGCCGGTGGAACAGCCGCCAGATCAGCCCCGTCCGCGCATTCTCAATCGCGATGATCAGCGGCCCCTGATCAATCGCCACGTACTCCGGCGCCACCCACCCGCTCGCCTGGTTGAACGCATCCAGAAAGCCGTACCCGCCGCCCTGGCTCTCCGGCTGCCACGGATCACCCCACACCAGCGGCTTGCCGTCCGAACCCCGCAGAGCCTTGTAATGCGCCAGCGCCGCCGCCGCCGCCTTGGGCTCAAACATGATCGCCATCCCCGCGCCGTACGGCGCCAGCGTGCCGTCCCCGTAGTTGTCCTTCTGCGCCCACGTGGAGTAATCCAGATTCGGCTTCGCCCACGGCATCGGCAACTTCTCCGGGAACACCCCCGGCACCTGATACCCGCCGGCAAAGTCGCTCGCCGTCAGGCCCCAGCCGTTCTCGCCGAAGCCCGGCCGCCCAGCCGCGTTGTCGATCGCCTTGGCCCGGTGCATGTTCACCATCCGCCGGCTGTTCTCCCACCAGTCCACCCGCACCCGCGCCCGCTGCCCGAAGGCCGCCGGGTTGTCCGGGCCCATCCCGGCGTAGTCAATAAAGCAGTGGCTGAACGCGTTCACGAACAACGCGCCCGAATACGGGAACCACACCATCGGCCCCGTTCCGCGATAGTCCCCCAACCCCCGCCGCAGCCGGTAGTAGTTCTCCGCCGGCAGCCGATGCTCGGGCTTCGGGGCCGCCACCGCCAGAAAGTTCACCAGCCGGTGCTCGCACCCGCTGTCAATCCACGCATAGGGCAGCAGCTCACCGCCCCCGCCCACCGGGTCGTTCTTGTCCGTGATCTTCCACCCCAGCGACACATTCCCCGCCGCCCACGCCTCCTCAGGCCGGCCCTTGCGCACCACAAACGCCTGCCAGTTCGCCGCCGCCACCATCTCATCGGCCAGTCGCGCAACCTCCCCGCCGAAGTACTCCGACGCCACCAGCGCCCCGCTGAACAGCAGCGCCGAGTCGATCGTGCTCACCACCTGCTCATACGCCCCGTCCGCCAGCCCCGCCGTCGTGCCGTCGACAAAGTGCTGGAACACCCCTGCATACCGGTTCACCGGGTTGCTCAGCAGCGCCCGCAGCATCCGCTCGCACCGCTCGGCCCCCTGCGCCTTGGTGATCCACCCCCGCTCCACCCCGATCACAATCGCCGCCATCTGAAAGCCCACCCCGGCAACGCTCACCAGCGTCTTGCTCGAGCGGTCCGGGATCATCCCCGTCGTCGGGTTGCCCGTCTCCCAGAAGTACTTGAACGCCCCGTACTGCACCTCCTCGAGCATCTTCTCCGTCGCCGCGTCAAACACGCCCGCAAACGGCGGTCGCGCAATCCCCGCCGACGCCGGCATCGCGATCACCAGGTCCTCCGGCACCGGCGTCAGATCCGTCTGCGCCGTCGGCGCTGCCGCCGGCACGCGGCTCAGATTCAGCCCCGCCGTGCGATCCGGCCCCGCCGCGCGATTGGCCTGCACGCACCCGCCGGCCATCATCGCCGCCGCCGCCGCCGCCGCACCCAGCACCTGCCTCAGCGCACCGCTCGCAACCATGGCCCGCTCCTTTCCTCACCGCGCTCAGAACACACGATCCACTCAACCGGATCACAACCCCTCCCTGCACCTGCCGCTGGACCGACCCTCAAGTGTAAGCGTTTACAACTCGCCACGCTGCCGCTGCCGCCCACCCGCACGCCCTCCTCCGCCCGCACGCCAAATCATCGGTACCCTCTTCACCGTCCGATACCCAACCACACACCTCTCCACGACGCCCCCACCCGGACTCCACCCACCGTGCCCCCCCGCAAGGACAAACCCGTCAACGGCAAACGACTCCCATCCATCCAGGATGTCGCCATCGCCGCCGACGTCTCCACCGCCACCGTCTCCCGCGTCCTGAACAACCCGAACCTGGTCTCACCGGAGACCGCCGAAAAGGTGCGCAAGGCCGTCGTCCAACTCGGCTACAAGCCCAACCTCTTCGCCCAGGGGCTCATGACCCGCAAGAGCCGCGTGCTCGGCATCGCCCTGCCCGACATCCACGGCGAGTTCTACTCCGAGCTCCTCCGCGGAGCCGACGCCGAAGCCCGCCGCCGGGGCTATCACATCCTCGTCGGCACCGAGGCCCGCAAGGCCGAGGCCCAGCCCCTCACGCCCCACAACCTGCCCCCCGGCGCACTCGCCCCCGGCTCGCCCGAGCTCCCCGAACGCTCCAACCTCGCCTTCGGCCTGGTCGACGGCCTGGCCATCATGATCACCGAGCCCAACGAGCTCCTCTGGCGCGAGGCACGCGAACTGGCCCTCCCCGTCGTCGTGCTCGATGTCGAGATCGCCGAGCCCGGCGTCGACTGCATCATGGTCGACAACGGCCCCGGCACCAAAGAGGCCACCGAGCACCTCCTGGCCGCCCTCCCCGGCGACAAGCTCTACTTCGTCGGCGGCCCCCGCGAGAACTTTGACACCCAGCGCCGCGGCGAGACCTTCGTCGAAACCCTCCGCGATGCCGGGATCCGAGCTCGCAAGGACCAGCTCGCCTTCGGCCGCTATTCCGTCGAATGGGGCTACCTCTGGGCCGGCACGCTCCTCAAGGCCAACGCCCTGCGGGGTATCGGCGTGCTCGCCGGCAACGATGAAATCGCCCTCGGCGTCCTTCAGGCCGCTCAGGACGCCCGCATCAAGGTCCCTGAGGAACTCCGCATCGTCGGCTACGACGACACCCGCCTGGCCTCCCTGGTCCGGCCCTCCCTGTCAAGCGTCCGCGTCCCCATGGCCGAGGTCGGCGCCGCCGCCATCTCCACCCTGATCGACCGCATCGCCGAGCCCGAGCGCCCCGCCACCATCGTCCGCCTCCCCACCAAACTCGTCGTCCGCGAGAGCAGCGACAAGAACGCCGCCAGCGGCGGGTTCTGACCGGCCCCCAAGGCCTCAAACCCGTCCCGCCCCCGCACCCAATCACCCTGATTGCTGGGTCCGGATTGGCCCCTGCCAAACGGCGGCTCCCGCTACCGTTGCCCCTTCCAACCCATGCTCAGCCTCGCGCACATCCTGCTGGAAGCAGCAGCCTCGCTTCCGGCCCTGCTTGACACCGCCGCCATCCCCACGCCCGCAGCGGGCAAACCCATCGGCACCTTCGCCGACCTGCTCTCCCTGCTCGCCAATCTCGACACCGCCCTCGACACCGTCGTCACGCAACTGGGCGGCTGGGGCTACCTCTTCCTCGCCGTCACCGTCTTCCTGGAAACCGGCGTCGTCGTTCTCCCCTTCCTCCCCGGCGATTCGCTTCTCTTCGCCGTCGGGCTGGTCGCCGCCCGAGGCCTGCTCAACCCCTTCCTCGCCTTCAGCCTGCTGAGCCTCGCAGCCATCGCCGGCGACAGCGCCGGATACTGGATCGGCCACTGGTTCCGCGACCACGTCGCTCAGGGCAAGCGCCTCGCCCTCGTTCGTCCCAGCCATCTGGCCAAAACCGAGGTCTTCTTCCGCACCCACGGCCCCAAGGCCGTGATGCTCGCTCGCTTCGTGCCCATCGTCCGCTCGCTCACACCCTTCGCCGCCGGCCTGGCCGCCATGCCCTACGCCGTCTTCCTGCGCTTCAGCGTCGTTGGCGCAGCCCTCTGGGTCGGCTCCTTCGTCAGCCTTGGCTTCTGGCTCGGCCACTTCGAGTTTGTCCGCAAGAACTTCCCCTACGTCGCCCTCGGCGTTGTTCTGGTCACCATCCTCGCGATGATCAACGAGTACCTCAAGGGCCGCCGCGAAGAGCCCCCCGCCCCCACCGCCGCCCTCCGCCCGACACCCACCGACCAGCCCGGCGCCGCCGTACTCAACGACAATCAGCCCGATGCGGGATGACCCGCGTGGGCCGCCGCTCACAAGGCCTCTCTCCGCCACTCACCAGACCTGCCGCAAACGGCCACAGCATCCGTCCTCCCGACCGCTTGCCGTCGTCCGCCCCGGGTCACCCGCAGAGGCCCCGCAGTCAACCATCCAAACAAAGACCAATCAATGCGCAGATTGTGCCCATAAAGCCGCGGATGTCATCCTGAATCGCCCTCTTAGAGAATCTCGCTGCGCGGAAATCTGGTTCACCATCAGGCGTTGCACATACTTGTTCGGCTGGACCAGTGCATGCCCAAGCTGCTGTGTTCTGACCAACAACCGAACCGATGCCTTCTTCCGGCCGAAGTGTTGATTCCCCTCGGCTAACCTGCCGACTGCGACCGATCAACGCCCTCTGGTCCTGCATGCCCTGATCCATCTGACCGTGATGCCCACCTGATAGCCACCAACCATGAGTTCCGTGTCCGCGACCAATCCACGATTCCACCAGGTCCGCATGGCCGTCTCCCAGATGACCTCGCCGACCGGTTCCACAGGCCTTCCTTCCATCCACGCCCGCCAACGGTCCGCGCAGTCCGGATCCATCCTGCTGCTCTGCGTGCTCGCGTCTCTGCTCGTCGGTCTGCTCGATCTGATCGCCGGCCGTGATGTCTCCGTGCTCGCCCTCTACGTCGTGCCCGTTGCCGTTGCCGCCTGGTTCGGCAGCCTCGCCATCGGCACCGCCACCGCCATCGTCGCCGCGGTCATCTGGTTCTTCGCTCAGGTTCTCCTGCCCGACAACCCCGTCCCCGGCTCCACCGAAGCCTGGAACGCCCTTATGCGGGCCGTGGTCTTCATCTTCATCGCTCTGACCACCGGGCTCCTCCAGTCGGTGATCACCTATCAGCGGCGTTCGGCCACCACTGATCCCGTCACCGGTCTGGAGAACCGCGCCGGCTTGCTGGAGCGCACCGCCGCGCTGGTGAACGCCTGCCGTCATGCCGGCCGCCCCATCACCATCGTCTCGGTCGATATTCGAGCCCTCCGCGACATCAACGCCGCCTACGGCCAGCAGCGGGGCGACGTCGTCGTCACCCTTACCGCCCGCGCCCTCTGGCAGGTCGCCCGCGCGGAGGACATCGTCGCTCGACTCGATGGCGACCAGTTCGCCATCGTCCTCCCTGGAGCCGGCGAGAGCGAGGCCCGCCGCCTCGCCGACGAACTCCACACCCGCCTCAGCGACATCGCCCACCAAGCCGGCTGCTCCGTCTCCCACACCATCGCCGTCCTCCACGCCGAACAGCCCCCGCTGCTGGGTGACGAGCTCATCCACGCCGTCGAGGCCGCCGTCCGCGCCCTGCGCGACAACCCCGCCGGCCCGGTCATCAGCCGCTTCCCCACCGCCGCCTGATCCGCCTTCGTCACGCGAGCCCGCCCCGCGCCAGGCTCACAACTGCCGCAGGAACCGCAGGTCGTTCTCAAACAGCATCCGGATGTCCGGGATGCCGTACTTGCCCATCGCCAACCGCTCGATGCCGAAGCCGAAGGCGAACCCGCCCCACTGCTCCGGGTCCACCCCGCACGACCGCAGAACGTTCGGGTGCACCATCCCGCACCCGCCCAGTTCCATCCACTTCACCGGCTGATCCGGCCGCAGCCGGATCTTCAGGTCCAGCTCCGCCGACGGCTCGGTGAACGGGAAGAACGTTGGCCGCAGGCGAATCTCCGCCTCCGCACCGAAGTACGCCCGCGCGAAGTTGAACAGCGTCGACTTCAAGTCCGCCATCGACAGCATGCACAGCCGCCCGTCGGCGCCCCGCTCGATCCGCTCGATCGCCAGACCTTCGATCTGGTGGAACATAAACGAGTGCGTCGCGTCCACCGTGTCGGGGCGATACACCCGCCCCGGCGCGATAATCCGGATCGGCCGCTTGAGTTCCCCGCCGCCCTCGGCCACCGCCTTCTCCATCACCCGCACCTGCACCGTGCTCGTCTGACTCCGCAGCATCCTCGGCTTGGCCGTCTTGGCCGGGTCATCGATGTAGAAGTTGTCGATCGGATCCCGCGCCGGGTGCCCGGGCGGAATGTTCAGCTTCACAAAGTTGTGCTCGTCGTCCTCCAACTCCGGGCCCTCGGCCACCTCGAAGCCCATCCGCGCGAACACCTCCACCAATTCCTCTCGCACCCGCAGCAGAATGTGCCGCCGACCCACCTCCTCGCTGCTCACCCGCCCCGGTTCGGTCACATCCACCAGCGGCCCGCTCGCCGCCGCCCCCGCCGCACCCAGCCCCAGCCCGCTGCGCTTGGCCGCCAGCGCCTCCTCCAGAGCCTTGGACAGCGCGTTCACCCGCGCCCCAAACGCCGGCCGCTCCGCCGCCGCAACGTCCTTCACACCCGCCATCGCCGCCTTCACCTGCCCCTTGGGCCCCACATACGCAATCCGCCACGCCTCCAGCGCCGCCGCATCCCCCGCCGCTTCCAGCGCCGCCCGCGCCTCTGTCTCCAGTACTCCAAGGTCGATCGACATAGGCCGCAAGCGTACCCGCCCCGCTCCGACGGCCTTTAGTTCCCCGCCATGCCCCACGCCGCCGGCCAACCCCCCGCTGCCCCCTCCCCACCCCCCTCGCTCTCACCGCCCTCCCCCCCTCCCCCGCCTCCCCGGCCTCCCCGCCCAAGCCCCGCCTGCTCTCCCTGGATGTCTTCCGAGGCCTCACCATCGCCGCCATGCTGGTGGTCAACAACCCCGGCACCTGGGCCGCCGTCTACCCGCCCCTCCGACACGCCGCCTGGGACGGCTGCACCCCCACCGACCTGATCTTCCCCTTCTTCCTCTGGATCGTCGGCGTCGCCATGGCCTTCTCCTTCGCCGCCACCCTGGCCGACCCCGCTCGCCGCACCACCGCGTTCTACCTCGGCATCGCCCGCCGCGCCGCCCTGCTCATCGGCCTGGGCCTCTTCCTCGCCTTCTTCGGCCTCTGGAGCCTCGACACCCTCCGCCTCCCCGGCGTGCTCCAACGCATCGGCATCTGCTTCGCCCTCGCCTCCCTCGTCGTCCTGTTCATCCCACGGCCCGCCCAATACGCCCTGGTCGCCCTCACCCTCCTGGGCACCTTCGCCCTCCACGTCCTGGTGCCCGTGCCCTGGCCCGCCTCCGCCGGCGGCACCGTCACCGGCGACCTCGGCGAGAACCTCAACCTCGCCCGCTTCATCGATCAGCAACTCCTCCCCGCCGCCCACCTCTACCGAAACGGCGCCGGCACCGAGCCCGAAGGCCTCCTGGGCACCGCCTGCGCCACCGCCACCGTCATGCTCGGCTTCTGGGTCGGCTGCGCCATCCGCACCGCCGTCACCTCATCGATCATCAGCCCCGCCGCGTCCCTGGCCGCCCTGCTGCCCCGCTTGCTCGCTCTGGGCGCCGCCCTCACCGCCGCCGGCTGGCTCTGGGCCGGCGCCCCCTCGCCGCTCAACTGGTTCACCTCCGTGCCGAGCCCCCGCCCGCTCTGGCTCTGCCCGCTGAACAAGCCCCTCTGGTCCGCCAGTTACACCCTCTTCACCGCCGGCCTGGCCACCATCAGCCTCGTCGCCCTGCTCTGGCTGCTTGAAGTCCGCCGTTCCACATCACCGCTCCCCGCTTTCCTCCGCCCCGCCCTCTGGCTCGGCACCAACGCCATCGCCGCCTACGTCCTCGCCGGCATCCTCGCCCGCCTCTTCACCCGCATCATCACCTGGCCCGCCCCCCTTCCCGATGCACCCGCCCGCACCACCAGCCTCTGGGCCTGGCTCAGCCAGAACCTCACCCAGGCCCTCCTCCCCGGCCCCGCCGGCTCGCTGCTGCAATCCCTCCTGCTCGTCGGCAGCGTCACCGTGGTGATGTGGTACTTCCACCACCGCCGCTGGTTCCTCAAGGTCTAACCCCGGCCCGTTCGCCGCCCCCCGGCCATGGCGGAAACGCCTCCGCGTTCTCCGCCGCCAGCGCCACCGCCGTCGCCAGCCCTTCAATCAGCAGATCCGGCGCCGTCACCCGCCCCCCGTCCACCACCACCTCCAACTGCTGGCTGCTGGAAAACTCCACCTCGCCCCGCACCGCAATCGCCACCTCCCCCCGCTCCCCATCCAGCCCCGCCAGCAGCCCCGCCAGAACCTCGCCCAGCGGCACGGTGCCCCCGTCCACCTTCGCCACCGGCTCCCCCGCCTCCAGCACGCCCAGCGACAGCCGGTACACCTCATCGGCCACAAACCGCCGCCACCGCTCCACCCGCGCCACCCCCTCGCCAAACCGCGACAGCGCCGTCAACTCCGCCGCCATCAGCACATTCCGCAGCGCATCGCTCCGCAGCCCATGCCCATAGTCCCACTGCGCGCGGTCAAACAACTCCCGCACCTGCCCGGCGCGTTCGCTCCGCTGCGTGCCCTCGCTGCTCACCTGCTCGCCCCCGCTCACACGCCGTCCACCACGGTGTACATCCCGTCACCCACATACTTGATCTTCCCCTGGTTCTTCAACTCCTCCCACACCGCCCGCGGATACTCCGCCGGCGGCATGATCCCCATCAGCCCCGAGTTCTGCCCGCCGGTCATCGCCCGCCGGCTCAGTTTGCTCTCCTGGTCCAGTTTGGTCACCTTGAACCGCTTCTTGAACGCCGTCAACGCCCCCTTCAGCACCGCCGGGTCCTTCGGGTCCTTCGGCCCGGCCTCGCTCGCCCCATGGCTCACCACCCGAGACGCCGTGCCGTTGGTCGCACCGGCCGCCGCCGAGCCGCCGGCATGTCCGTTGCCGTTGGTCGCGCCCGTCGCCATCGCCGCCGCCACCGCATCCTGCACCGTGCGGTTCTGCGCCACCACCGCGCCCCCCTTGCTGATCTCCTCCACCAGACTCGCCAGCGCCGCCACGTCCCGCGTCGCCACGATCTTCCCCACCCGCATCTGGTCCGCGGGCGTCTTCTTCAGGTGCCGGTGCACGTTCTGCCACATGCTCGCCAGCCGCGGCCCATCCTCCGCCACCGCCAGGTCGCTGATCGCCTCCTGCAACTTGTTCAGCGTCAGCGTGTCGATGTTGTCGTAGTACCGACGCACGATCCCCTGCTGGTAATTGGAGAGATACTGGCCCTTGCTCACGTTGTGGCCTCCACAATGCCCCGCCCGCGCCGCCGCCATGCCCCGGGCTTGCTCAGCCCGCCGGCCGCATTGGCACTGTTCCAAATCCGTGTCCCGCACCCGCCCAGCCCGCACCCGTCGGCCTCCGCACACCCGCCGCCGCCCCGCCCGCAGCGTGCGAGCGGCCACAGCGAACCACACCGGGGTGTTGTTGAGCCATCCATGGCCGCCGGCTTGGCAAACAAGCGGGGCATCACGACCGCCAACGTTAGCGCGCCCCAACCGCGTCGGGCACATCGCTACGCTCGGACCGAGAATGAACGCCACGCCCGAAACCGCCCACGCGCCCCCGCCCCGCCCCTACGTCCTCGGAACCGGGGACGACGAACTCGGCCGCCTCGGCCTCCAGCACCGCCTCTGGTCCGACGCCGCCCACGAGGCCTGGAAGCTCGCCCGCATCGGCCCCGGACAGCACGTTCTCGACGTCGGCTGCGGGCCCGGCTACGCCAGTTTCGATCTCGCCCAACTCGTCACCTCCACCGGCTCGGTCCTCGGCGTCGACGAATCCCCCGCCTTCATCTCCTGGCTCACCTCCCAGGCCGACGCCCGGGGGTTGCCCCAACTCTCCGGCCTCGTCGCCGATGCCCACCACCTCGCCTCCGCCGTCGCCCGCCCGGCCGCGTTTGATGCCGCGTACATCCGCTGGGTCCTCTGCTTCGTCAAGAACCCCGCCCGCGTCATCCACGACACCGCCTCGCTCCTGCGGCCCGGCGGCCGCCTGGTCATCCACGACTACTTCAACTACACCTCCATGACCATGGCCCCCCGCCGCGCTTCGCACGACGCCGCCGTCGCCGCCACTGCCCGCAGTTGGCGCGAACGAGGCGGCGACCCCGACGTGATGGCCCGCGTCCCCGCCATGCTCGCCGAGGCCGGCCTGAACCTCACCCACCTGGCCATCCACCAGCGCCACGCCCGGGGCAACCCCTCCGGACCGCCCGAGGCCATGTTCGCCTGGCCCGATGTCTGGTGGCGCACCTACGCCCCCAAACTCGTCGCCATGGGCTACCTCGCTCAGGCCGACTGCGACCAACTCCTCCGCGACCTGGACGCCGTCCGCACCTCCGCCACCGACTTCATCGTCGTTCCCCCGGTCTACCAGATCATCGCCGAGAAGCCCGCCCGATGAACCCGCCCGCCGACAACGCCAACACCGCCACCGCCGCCACCACGCCCGCGCCGCAGGCCGGCCCCCTCTCCCCGCGCCTGGTCCTCGGCTGGGGCGCCTTCCTCGCCTGCTCCTGGACGTGGTGCATCGGCATGTTCCTCCCCGCCCTGCTCGTCCGCGACTTCGGCTGGTGGGGCTACTGGGCCTTCTTCATCCCCAACGTCCTCGGCGCCGCCGCCATGGGCTGGATCCTCCGCCCCGGCCTCTCCCAACGCATCCTCGCCCACCACGCTCGCGCCGTCCGCGCCTTCTCCTTCATCACCCGCGCCTTCCAGGCCTTCTTCCTCGCCTGGCTCTGCTTCGCCGTCGCGCCCCACGGCCAGCCCGAACTCGGCCTGACCGTCCTGGCCTTCGCCGTCGGCCTGCTCGTCCTCATCCGGCCCTACTCCGCCTCCGACGGCCGCATCGCCCTCACCTCCATCGCCATCTGGGTCATCAGCGCCCTCTGCGGCATCTTCCTGCTCAACCTCAGCTTCTCCGGCAAACTCACCGCCGGCCCCAACACCGTGCAGGCCGTGCTCACCGCCCCGCAGACGCTCTACCTCGCCCCCGTCTGCATCTTCGGCTTCCTCCTCTGCCCCTATCTGGACGCCTCCTTCCACCACGCCGCCCAACGCACCCAGGCCGCCCATCCCGCCGGCGCCCGCGCCGCCTTCACCGTCGGCTTCGGCGTCCTCTTCGCCGCCATGATCGGCCTCACCGCCGTCTACCTCCCCTTCTTCAACCAGCCCGCCAACGTCCACCAGCCGCGTCTCGCCATCACCGCCATCCCCCTCGCCCTGCTCATCCACATCGCCCTGCAGATCGGCTTCACCATCGCCGCCCACAAGGCCGCGCCAACCGCCGAGGGCACCGTCGCCGACCGCCGGGGCGTCACCCCCGAACTCGCCGGCATCGCCCTCGCCCTGCTCGCCGTCTCCACCCCCAACCTCCCGCTCGGCGGCGGCGAGTTCATCTACCGGGGCTTCATGGCCTGCTACGGCCTGTTCTTCCCCGCCTACGTCTGGATCGTCATGACCCCGCTGGGCCGCACCGCCGAGCGCCGCCCTCTTCTGGTCTGGGCCCTGGCCTGCACCATCGCCCTCCCGTTCTACTGGCAGGGCTTCATCGGCATGTACACCTTCTGGCTCCTCCCCGGCGTCGCCATCGTCTTCGCAGCCAAACTCCTCGCCCTGCCCCGCCGCGCCGCCGCCTGAAGCCCGGCCCCATCTTGCCCCCAGCCCCCCCCGGCCCATCAAAGGCGCATGCAGCGCGCACGAACGCGCTCACTCCAAACGCGCAATCCGCGCGCCGCCGACACATCCAATCCGCCCTGCGTTTCCCGATCAAAGCCGCCCCCGCCGCCCGCTTTTCCGCGCGCACAAACGCGCCGCTTCCCCAAGGGGTAAAGGCCCAGCACGTCGCTGGTCCGCCACACAACCCCCACACCGGGAGCACCGCCATGTCCGTCACCGCTGCCCTCGCCGCCCGCCTCGGCTCCGCCCCAGCCTCCCCCGCCTCCGCCACCACCATCAAGCCCACCACCACGACACCCGCCCCCACCGTCTCACCCGCGCCCACTCACCCGCCCACCGAGCCCGACTTCCGCGCCGAAGCCCTCCGCGCTGCCCGGACCGTCCTCTCCACCCTCTCCCACATCGCCCAGCAGCTCGATCAGCCCGCCCTCGCCCTCCGCGCCGCCATCGCCCTCACCCAGGCCCTCAAGTCCCTCCCGGCGTCGCTCACCGCGCTCGATCAGGCCCTCACCCCGCCGCTTCAACCAGCCGCCCCAACTCCGCCCGCAACGCGCTCTCCAGCCGGGGCTGCGCGTAGCGATACCCCCACGCCTCCAGCCTCCCCGGCCGCACCGCGTTGCTCTCCAGCATCACCCCTGCCACCTTCCCCACCGCCGCCCGCAACGCCCACCCCGGCGCCCGCAGCACCCTGGGCCGCCTCAGCACCGCCGCCAGCGTGTCGGCAAACTGCCCATGGCTCACCGGGTGCGGCGCCACCGTGTTGATCGCCCCGCTCCACCGCACATCCCACAGCGCCTGCCAGATCACCCCCACCGTGTCGCTCATCGACATCCAACTGAACACCGCATCCCCCCGACCCACCTTCGCCCCCAGCCCCAGCATAAAGGCCGGCGCCATCCGCCCCAACATCCCGCCCCGGGCCGACAACACCACCCCCATCCGCAGCCGGCACACCCGCATCCCCGCCTCCTCCACCGGAACCGTCGCCGCTTCCCACTTCGCCGCCACTGTTGACAGGAACCCCGTTCCCGCCCCAGCCTGCTCGTCCACCGGCGTCGCCCCCGGCGCGTAGTAGTTGCTCCCGCTCGCCGACACCAGCACCGCCGGCCGCCGCTTCATCGCCAAGAGCCCCTCCACCAGCGTCTGCGTCCCCCGCACCCGCGAGGCCTCGATCTCCCGCATCCGCCCTCGCGTCCACCGCCCATCGGCGATGCCCGCCCCCGCCAGGTGCACCACCGCGTTCACCCCGGCCGCGTCCAGCCCCGCGCTGTCCACGCTCCCGCCCGCCGGGTCCCACTCCACCTCACCGCTCGGCAGCCCCACCCAGTTCTCCCGCCGCGTGTCCCGGCCCCGCCGCACCAGCCGCACCACCTTGCACCCCGCGTTCAGCAAAAACGCCACCACCTCCCGCCCCACCAGCCCGCTCGCCCCCGTCACCGCCACGCACAGCCCTTCACCCCCCACCCCTCCCGGGCCCGCCAGCGCCGCCCGTCCGGCGCACTGCCGCTCCACCACCTCCCGCGTCCGCGCGTGCCGGAACACAAACAGCCGCCGCAGGTCCGCCTCCAAGAGCCCCCCGCCCAGCGCGTCCCCCAGCCACCCGCCCGGCGCTGCCCACTGAATCTCATCCCGCAGCACACTGCTGAACAAGTCCGCCCCCGGCTTGCACACGTGCCGGTGGTACCAGTACGCAAACGGCCCCCGCACCTGCTCGTCGCAGAACTGGCTCCCCTCCACATACCCGTGATGCAACGCCTCCCACCGCACCCCCACCACCCCCCCAGGCCCCGCCCGCACCACAAACCGCAGCACCGATCCATCCCGGATCCCGTCGCTCCAACTCTCCAGTTCCAGCCGCTGCCAGGGCGGGCTCAAAAGGGCGAACGCCCCCGGCCGGGCATGGAAGTTCCACAACTCCGATGCACCAAGGCCAAACGCAGATTCGTGGACAAACGTCCGCACGCACGCGCAGTGTACCCAAACCCCGACCATGCCCGCTTCCCCTTGCACCCGCCCCGCACGCCCCGCCGCCGGCACGGCCCCCGGTTGGCACGTCCTTTGAGTCTGCACCGGCATCATGCCCCCGCGCGCTCGCCAAGCCCACCCTTTCCGCCCCCTCCTGTGCGCCCTTGCGCTCTCGCTGCTCGCCCTCCCGCTCCCCGCCGGCGCACAAACTGCGCCCCGCACCGATCCGGTCCCCTTGACCCCCGGGTATCCGCCCCTGCCCCCCGGCGCCATCCCCGAGCCCGCATCCACCTTCGCGGATCTGGTCAGCGTGCAGGACGTCGCCCGCATCGAAGGTCAGGGCGTCTCCATCCTGCGTGGGGTCGGCATCGTCACCGGCCTGCGGGGCACCGGCGACAGCGGTTCCGAACTCGCCCTCGCCCGCCCCCTGGCCAAGATCTACGAGTCCAACGAAAACCCCCTGGCCGATCTCCGCGAACTGGCCAAAGCCAAGTCCGCCGCCCTGGTCATGCTCGAGGTCACCATCCCCGCCAAGGGCGCCGTCCGCGACGACCAGTTCCACGTCCAGGTCTCCGCCTCCCACTCCGCCACCAGCCTCGCCGGAGGACGCCTCCACCTGGCCGCCCTCTCCGGGCCCCTCCCCGGCCAGGGGGTCTACGCCATGGCCTCCGGCGCCATCACCATCGAAGACCCCAACACCCCCACCGTCGGCGTGGTCCGCAACGGCGCCGTCCTCATCGAGGACATCCGCATGCCCCCTCCCACCTCCACCTTCAACCTCATCCTCCAACCCCAATATCGCCACTTCACCGTCGCCGACCAGCTCGCCGACGCCATCAACGCCCTCACCCCCGACTCCGACGACCCCTCAGCCGCCGGCGCCATCGCCAAAGCCGTGGACCACATGACCCTCCGCGTCACCATCCCAGCTCCCGAACGCGCCGCCGCCACCAAATTCATCTCCCGCGTCATGGCCGTCACCTTCTCCCCCAGCCTCCTCCGCCAGCCCGCCGAAGTCCGCATCAACCAGCGCACCGGCACCGTCATCGCCACCGCCGAGGTCGAGATCTCCGCCGTCGCCATCAGCCACAAAGACATCAACATCCAGATGCTCACCCCCGCCGCACAGCCGAACGCCATCAACCCCGCCGCCCAGCGCACCAGCATCATCGGCATGACCACCACCACCCGCCCCTCCGACCGCGCCCGCCTGCAGGACCTCCTGGCCGCCTTCCGCCAGATGGACGTCCCCATCGACTCCCAGATCGCCGTCATCACCGAACTGCACCGGACCGGCCGCCTGCACGCCAACCTCATCTTCGAATAAACGCCCCTTCCCCTTCCGGTCGCCCGCCCGCACCCGAACCACACATGACCACCACCACCGCCATCTCCGCCGCCGATCGCCGCCGCGCCCCGCTTCCCGGTCAGGCCATGCTCCAGCGTCAGCAGGACTTCGCCGCCGTCATCGGCCGCGCCCAGCAGACCTCGCCCGTCCCCTCCGCTGCACGCCGCGCCACACCCCAGCAGACCGCCCGCCAGGCCGCCGAGGACTTCGTCTCCATCGCCCTCATCCAGCCCATCCTCAAAGAGTTCCGCGCCAACTCCAAGGCCGCACCACCCTTCGCCCCGGGACCGGCCGAGAAGCAGTTCCGGGGCTTCATGGATGCCGCCACCTCACGCCAGATCGTCCGCGCTCAGGGCTTCGCGCTCGTTGATCGCCTCGCCGACCTCCTGCTCAAACGCGGCGCACCCGTCCCGCCCCAGAACTTCACCGCCGCCGCCGCTCTGCCACGCTGAATCTGTCCGCCCCCGCCGCTGTTCACCCCGCCTCACCATGAACCGCCACTCTACCGTCGCCGCCGCTCCGCCCGCCGTCTCGCCGCTCTACCAGCAGCTCGACGCGCTCCTCACCGAACTGGTCGCCCACCAGACCGCCATGGTCCAGCTCGCCGAGCAACACCGTCGAGCCATCGCCGCCGCTGATCTCAAAGCCCTGGCAGAGTGCAACGCCCGCCAGCAGACCGCCGCCCAGAACCAGATGCGTCTGGACTCCCGACGCGCCGCGCTGGTCACCGCCATCTCCGGCCGGCCCGCTGCGCCCGTCATCGCCCGAAACCACCCCCCTCAGGCCCCCGTCACCCTCCGCCAGCTCGCCTCCGCCGCCCCCGAGCCCCTCCGCCCCCGCCTGCTCCAGTCGGTCGACCGCCTCAAGTCACTCGCCCAGACCGCCGCCGCCCAGCAGCAGGCCCTCCGCGTCGCCGCCGAGAACCTCCTCCTGCACGCCGGCGGCCTGCTCTCCCAGGTCCGCGCCGCCGTCAACCCCAAGGCCACCTACGCCCGCCCGGGCGACCCCGCCGCCGCCGCCCCCCTCTTCGCTGTCGACGTCACCTCCTGACCGCCCAGCCTCCCGCCGCCCGTCGCTCCGCGCCGACCCGCCCCCCGGCCCCCCCGCTCACCCTGATCCCGGCCCCACCATGTTCAACTCCGCCCTGCAAATCGGCCGCTCCGCCCTCAACGCCAGCTCGCTGGGCATCCAGGTCGCCGGCAACAACATGGCCAACGCCGCGACGCCCGGCTACTCGCGTCAGTCGGCCACCCTCACCCCCTCGCGCGACGCCCGCTTCGGCAACGGCTTCGTCGGTCGGGGTGTCGAGATGCAGGCCATCCGCCGACAGGTCGATTCCGCCCTGCAGAACCGCCTGTTGGGCAGCATCGCCGCCGAACAGCAGTCCCAGGTCGACCTCTCCCTGCTCTCCAACGTCGAAGGCACCCTCAACGAACTCTCCGAGCAGGACCTCTCCACCCAGCTCGGCGCTTTCTTCAGTTCCTGGTCCGATCTGGCCAGCCAGCCCGGCAACCGCGGCGCCCGCTCCCTGGTCATCCAGCAGGGCCGGGGCCTGTCCACCTACATCCGCTCGCTTCGCGAAGGCCTTGCCGACCAGCAGGCCGCCGTGGACCGCGATCTCACCGCCAACACCAATCGCGCCAACGAACTGCTCTCCCGCATCGCCGATCTCAATGCCGCCGTCGTCACCGCCGAGAACGGCTCCGGCAACGCCAACGGCCTCCGCGACCAGCGCGACACCCTGATCGCCGAACTCGCCCAGTTCATGGACGTGACCACCCTCGAGCAGCCCAACGGCAACCTCGACGTGCTCGTCGGCTCAACACCCATCGTTCAGGCCGGCGTCAGCCGGGGCGTTCGCCTCAAGACCGAAAACATCCCCGCCTCCGCCGGCCAGCCCGCCTCACTCCGCGTCGTCGTCAGCACCTCGGACAACAACGAGACCCTCGCCGTCCGCTCCGGTCGTCTCGGTGCCCTGCTCAACCAGCGCGACAGCCTGATCTCCCAGACCATCGACCGTCTTGACACCCTCGCCGCCCAACTCATCCACCAGGTCAACCGCATCCACGCCACCGGCGAACCCGGCCAGCCCACCTCTTCCTTCACGGGCAGTTTCATCACCCGCACCGCCGACGTCACCCGCGCCATCAATGATCCCGACAATCTCTCTTTCCTTGAACTCCGCGTCCGCCCCACCTCCGGCTCGTTCATGGTCAATATCCGCAACAACGCCACCGGCGAGTTGCAGTCGGCCCGCATCGAGGTCGACCTCGACGGCCTGGTGAACCTGACCACCCCCGGCTTCTCCGCCGACACCTCGGTGGACTCCCTCCGCAGCGACCTCAACGCCCTGGCCAACGTCTCAGCCGCCGTCACCTCAGACGGCCGCCTGAACATCACCGCCGACACCGGCTACAGCATCTCCTTCTCCGACGACACCTCCGGCGTCCTCGCCACACTCGGCATCAACTCGTACTTCGACGGTGTTGACGCCTCCAACATCGACGTCCGCCCTGACCTGCAGGCCAATCCCTCCGCGCTGGTCACCGGCCGCCGCGTCCCCACCGGCGCCACCGACCCCTGGGCCCGGGGCGCAGCCGAGGGCGACATCGTTGACAACGGCACCTCTCTGGCCATCGCCGCACTCGCCGACCGGGGCCTGTCAGAACTGGGGGGGCTCTCCCTCGGTGAACACTGGGAGGAAACCGCCAACTCCATCGGCGTCCGCACCACCAGCGCACGTACCAGTGCCAACGCCGCCACCGTCGTCCGCGAATCCCTGGATGCCCAGCGGTCGGCCGTCTCCGGCGTTAGCATCGACGAAGAGTCCATCAGCCTCCTCAACTTCCAGCGTCAGTATCAGGCCTCCGCCCGGCTGATCTCCGTCGTCGACGAACTCACGCAGAATCTGCTCACTCTCGTCGGCTGACCCCCGCGCTGCGCGCCGCCCACCCTCCCCCGCTCCGGTGCGGGGCGTTCGCCCCCGCCCCGCCCGCCGCCTTCCCCCGTCACGCACGCCCGCTCCGCCCGGCACGGCCGTTGCTCCTCAACAGCCATGGCCATCCTCCCGGCAAACGTTGCGCGTGTGCCCAACCTGCTCAACTCGCAGTTGGCGACCAGCGCCATCGCCCGTACCAACGTGCGCCTGCTCGAGGTCCAGACCCAGCTCAGCACCGGCAGGCAGGTCAACCGCATGTCCGACGACCCCATCCGGGCCGCCGCCATCGCCAATCTGGACCGCCGCCTGGAGACCGCCGGCCAGCGCACCACCAATCTCGCCACCGCTGACTCGGTCCTGGGGTTCCTCGACAGTGAACTCAACTCCGTTACCGCACTCGTCCGCGACGCCCGCGCAGTCGCCCTCCAGGAAGTCAACATCACCGCCGACGCCGCCTCCCGCCGCCAGGTCGCCGCCACCGTGGACGAGATGCTCCGGTCGCTGGCCGCCACCGCCAACCGCCAGGGTCCCAACGGCCTCTACGCCTTCGGCGGCTCGCAGCCCACCAGCCAGCCCCTCGAGCAGACCACCCTCGGCTACCGCTACCGCGCACGAGGCGCCGGCCTGATCACCGACCTCGGTCCCGGCAACCGCATCCCCATCACCATCGGCGGAGACAACGCCATCGGCGAAACCTCCGCCCGCCTCCGCTCCACCCTGGATCTCAACCCCTCGCTCACGCCTGAAACCCGTATCGCCGACCTTCGCGGCGGTCGGGGTCTGGGCGTCTCCACCGGCACCTTCTCCTTCTCCTCCGCCGGCGGCCCCTCCGCCACCGTCTCCATCGGCGACGCCCAGACCGTGCAGGATGCGCTGGACCGGATCGAGATCGCCATCCGCCAGTATGAGACCGACAACGGCGTCACCATCCTCGGCCCCGGGGGGCTTGCGGCCACCTCCTCGGGCATCAGCTTTGACATCGTCGCCGGCGAAACCCTCACCTTCACCGACATCAACGCCGGCAGCGCCGCCGCCGACCTCGGCCTGACCGCTGCCCCATTCACCTCAGCGAACACCACCGGCGCCGACCTGGATCCGCGTTTGACCCTCAACACGCCGCTCTCGGCGATCCCCGGCCTGACCCTGCCCCTGGGCTCCATCCGCCTGCGTATGACCACCGGCGGATCCTCGAGCATCCGCGATGTGAACCTCGCCACCGCCCAGACCATCGGCGACCTCCGCTCCCTGATCGAGTCCACCAACATCGGCGTTCGCATGCAGATCTCCGAGAACGGTCGCTCTCTGGCCGTCTTCAACGAGGTCGCCGGTCCCCGGCTCTCCGTCGAGGAGATCGCCGGAGGCGCAAATACCGCCTCCTTGCTGGGAATCCGCTCGATGGACCTCTCCACGCCGCTGGCCGACTTCAACGACGGCCGGGGCGTCCGGGTGAACACCGGAGGCGTTGACCCCGCCACCGGCCTGCCCGACCCCGCGCTGGACGTGGACTTCCGCGTCACCCTCGGCAACGGCCAGGCCTTCGACGTCAATCTCCGACCGCAGGACACCGCCAGCGTCCAGACCCTGCTGGCCCGCATCAACAGCGAGTTCGCGACCGCCGTCGCCAACCCCCCGGTGATCCCCTCCGCTCCCGCACTGAACGCCACCGATTTCCAGGCCGTACTCACCGACGGCACCAACGGAATCGCCTTGACCACGGCGGTGACCGGCGGAGCCATCACCGTCGACAACCGCAACAACTCCGCCGCAGCCCAGGATCTCGGCCTGCTCAACGGCACCTGGAACGCCGCCGCCGGCATGCTGCTGGCCGAGGACCGCGCCGCCATCCGCGTGAACAACCTGTTCAGCGATCTGATCGACCTGCGCGACGCCCTGCTCCGCAATGACGTCAGCGGCATCTCCGCCGCCGCCGAATCGCTCCAGAACAGCGACCAGCGCGTCAGCTCCGCCCACGCGCTGGTGGGGTCTTACGCCCAGCAGGTCACGCGGGCACAGGGTTTGCTGGAAGATCAACGCACGCTGGACACCAGGGTGCGCAGCGAGCTGCAGGATCTGGACTTTGCCGAAGCGGCCACCCGGCTGAGCCTTCTGCAGACCCAGCTGCAGGCGACCATGACCACGGCCGGCAGATTCGGCGCAGGTGGTCGGACATTGCTGGACTTCCTCGGCTGATCGCCGGGGTTTCCGGATTCCCACACTCTCGGCTCCGCGACCCGGGCCGGGAGGCACGCAGCGAGTCGGCGTCGTCATCGCCGACTCAGCCGCTCCGAGGCACTGGGTCGCGTTTCCGGAGCGATTCTCCATGAACATCAATACCACGCGTTTCGGTACCGTGAACATCCCGGAGGACCGGGTGTTCACCTTCCCCAAGGGCCTTCCGGGCTTTGAAGAGGCCCGGCGATTCGTGCTCCTGCACGACGCCCTGTCCACCGAGCCGTGCTTCTACTGGCTTCAGTCGGTCGACCGGCCCGACCTGGCCTTCCTGATCACCGACCCCACCCTGTTCTACGACGGCTATCAGGTTCCCATCCGTTCCGAGCAGGCGCAGGATCTGCAGATCACCGACCAGACCCAGACGCAGATCATGGTCATCGTCAACCGCATCGACCGCACCCTGTATGGCAATCTTCAGGGTCCGCTGGTGCTCAACTGCACCGACAGGATCGGCGAGCAGGTCGTGCTCGCTGAGAAACGCTGGGGCACCCGCGAGCGACTCATCGAGGTCACCTCGCCCGCGGTGGCCATCCCGGCCTGAGTTCCGGCCGCCTGGCCGGCCCCGGCCCACGGCGGAGCGCGGACGAACCCCGTCCGCACCATCCGCCGACAGCCGACAGACCGCCAGGCCCCTGCACCGTCCCGCTCGTCCCGCCCGGGGATGAGGCGGAGCCAGCTCCCGGGCCCTTCGCTTTCCGCTCATACATGGCGTCCGACCAGGTCGGAATCGGACGCGCCACGTCCACAGAAGGAATTGAGCATGCTCGTGCTCTCACGTCAGCGCGATCAGACCATCATGATCGGGGACGACATCGAAATCACGGTGGTGGATGTCCGAGGCGACAAGGTCCGCCTGGGCATCAGCGCACCGTCCCGCGTCGCGGTTCACCGCAAGGAGGTCTACGAGGCCATCCGAGCTGAGAATCAGCGGGCCGCCCGCGTCGACGCCGGCGAGGTGAATCCCCGCAGCGTTCAGACAGGTGTCCGTCCTCGTATCGCCAACCTCGCCGGCGCTTCGGTTCCGGCGGTGCCGGCGCAGGGCGCTGCCTCCGCCGGTCGGCCGTCGGTCTCGCCGCCCGCCGGCGGCACCGCACCGCACAGTCAGCCCCCGCAACCCACCCCGCTTCGCCTGGCATCGGGCCAGTGACATGACCACCCGTGCGTCTTCCCGCCACCCGGTGAGGAAGTTCCCTCAAGTCCCGGCATGCCGCTTCGGATCTCAACGCAGTGGCACGCGACATGCTGAGCAGTTCAGCACCATGACCCCCTCACTCCGCAATCACGGAGGATTGCCATGACCCGAATCAACAGCAACGTTCCCAGTCAGATCGCCCGCAGCAACCTGTCCAAGGCCAACTCCGAGTTGGGCGTGCGTCTGCAACGGCTCTCGACGGGCCTGCGCATCAACCGCGGAGCCGACGACCCCGCAGGACTGATCATCTCCAACCGCATCGGCTCGGAGATTTCGGGGCTGCAACAGGCCATCAAGAACTCCGAGCGGGCCAGCTCGGTGATCTCCACAGCGGAGAGCTCGCTGAACGAGATCGCCGAACTGCTCAACTCCGTGCGGGGTCTGATGGTCGAAGCGGCAAACACCGGCGCCCTGTCCGACGAGGAGCGGGAAGCCAACCAGCTCCAGCTCGACTCGGCCATCGAGTCCATCACGCGCATCTCCAACTCCGCCAGCTTCGGCGGCCTGAAGCTGCTCAACGGCTCGCTGGACTACGTGCTGTCGGGGCTGCGGAACTCGGCCATCTCCAAGGCCCAGATCTTCTCCGCCAACTTCGGCACCCAGAGCTCCATCCAGGTCGACGTCCGCACCGTCGCCTCCGCCCAGACCGGCAAGCTGTTCATGCGGGGTGACTACGCCGGCGGCCTGGGCAACGGCGTCATCCAGAGCACCACCACGATGGAAATCGTCGGCCCGCGAGGCGTGCAGACGATCACCTTCATCTCAGGTCGTCCGCTCGGCGAGGTGGTGCAGGGCATCAACGCCTTCAAGGAAGCCACCGGAGTCTCGGCATCGCTGATCAACCCAGGCGATCCGAACTCGGGCATGATCTTCTCCTCCATCGGGTTCGGCAGCCGCGACTTTGTCTCGGTCACCCGACTGGGCGGGCCGACTGACGGAGGCGCCTTCCGCACCTACAAGCTGCGCGACGAACTGCCCTTCCGGAGCGGGATCGACATCCCCTCGCTGATCGGCAACGGCCAGATGATCGAGGCCACCCGTGACACCGGACGGGACGTGTTCGCTGTAGTGAACGGCGTGCTCGCCTCGGGCGACGGCCTGAAGCTCAGCCTGCCCAACTCCAGCCAGTTGAACATGGACCTGACGCTGTCCCGCGACCTGGCTACGCGGAATGCCGCCACCACCACATTCCGGATCACCGGCGGCGGAGCACTCTATCAGCTCGGCTCGGAAATCAACTCCTCCCAGCAGGTCTTCGTGTCGCTGCCGTCAGTCGCCGCGTCCAGACTGGGCGGAACGCTGATCGGCGATGAACTCCAGTTCCTCTCGTCGCTTCGATCCGGCGGCACCAACGATCTCAAGTCGCGCAATTTCCGCAACGCATCCGCGATCATCACCACAGCCATCGACGACGTGTCAGTGATCCGCGGGCGACTGGGCGCCCTGGAACGCAATACGCTGGACACCAATATGCGGTCGATTCAGACGGCCATCGAGAACCTCTCGGCCAGCCAGTCGATCATCCGCGACGCGGACTTCGCTACCGAAACCGCGGCGCTGACGCGAGCCCAGATCCTCGCCAACGCCGGCCAGAGCGTGCTGCAGCTGGCCAACCAGCAGGCCCAGAGCGTCCTGCAGCTGCTGCGAGTGTAAACCCCACGACCACAGACATTTGAAGCACCTGAGAGCCCGGCGGCAACCCCGCCGGGCTGTGCTGCGCGCCCAGGGTCGAACGGCCGACCGGTGGTGCGGGTGCGGACCGGCACGCACCGGGCCGGACACAAGCAGGTCACCAGGCGGTTCCGGGACGTCCAAACGGCTTAGCGGACGCCATGAGCCGTGAAGCTGCGCCGGAGGGGCGAGCCATGCACACTGAGACACGCCCGGAAACCCGGCGCACGCACGTTGGGCTTTGGGTGAGCGACTCCAAAGACGATGCGACGTTCGCGCGACGCCTCCCCGCAGGGGCGCGGCACGCCCGCCCACGGTATGGACGCCGAGGCGGTTCAATGTCCGACGGGACGCCTCAGGCGTCCTGCAGCGCCGGGCGTCGTCAGGGCTTCTGCAAGCGCCCGGCCCCGCGCACGGAGGTACACGCGATGTCTCGTATCAACACCAATCCCGCCTCGCTGATCGCCCAGCGCAACCTGGGCCAGAACAGCCGCACGGTCAACACGACCCTGGAGCGATTGAGCACCGGCCTTCGCATCAACCGCGGCAAGGACGACCCTGCCGGCCTGATCGCCAGTGAAAACCTGCGGTCCGAGAAGGCGGCGCTCACCTCGGCGATCAGCAACGCGGAGCGGACCGACCAGCTGGTGAACATCGCCGAGGGCGGTCTGCAGGAACTCTCGACCCTGCTGACGGACCTGAAGAGTCTGGTGACGGCGACGGCGAACAGCGCCGGCCTGTCGCAGGAAGAGAAGCAGGCCAACCAGCTGCAGATCGACTCAATCCTGCAGACCGTGGATCGGCTGGCGGACTCGACGAACTTCCAAGGCGTGAAGCTGCTCAACGGCAACTTTGACTTCACGACCGCCAACGTGTCCTCCGGCGTGACCGACTTCCGCGTGAACTCCGCCAAGCTGAGTCGGGGCCAGAACATCTCGGTTCAGGCTCTGGTCACGACTTCGGCGCAGCAGGGCGCACTATTCCTCTCCACCAACGGCAACCTGAACCTCAACGGCGGCGGCAACGGTCTGTTCACCATCGAAGTGACGGGCAACCAGGGCAGCCGCGAGCTGTCCTTCGCGTCGGGCACGACCCGTCAGCAGGTCGTTGACGCGATCAACACGTACTCCGCGGTGACGGGCGTATCGGCCAGCGTGTACACCTCGGGCTCGGGCACCAACGGCATCCGTCTGCGGTCTTCCGAGTTCGGCGCGGATCAGTTCGTCTCGGTGCGTGTGGTGAACTCGGCGGGTATCGCCGGCTCCAACGTGGGCATCTACAACGCTCTGTCAACCAACGGCAGCCGACCGAGCACCTCAAGCCCGACGTCCTTCACGTCGACGGCGGCGACCAACGGTGTCCGCGACACCGGCCAGAACGTCGCCGCGACCATCAACGGCGTGGCGGCGACGACCAACGGCCGGACGGCGCGGGTGAACACCGACTTCCTGGATGTGGAGATCTCGTTCAACACCAGCACGTCGCAGACCCGCGGCGCGGTGAACGCATTTACAATCACCGGCGGCGGCGCCGAGTTCCAGCTGGCCAGCAAGGTGGACGTGGCCGGCAAGGTGGCCATCGGCATCCAGAATGTTGCGACTCGCAAGCTGGGCAATTCCTCCTTGGGCTACCTCTCCACGCTGGGCAACGGCCGCGCGAACAACGTGGTCAACGGCGACCTGATCGCCGCTGGCAAGGTGGTCGATGAGTCGATCCGGCAGGTCTCGGCTCTCCGCGGCCGGCTGGGTGCGTTCCAGAAGAACACCGTGGGCGCGACGATCCGCAACATGGGCATCAGCCTGGAGAACTCGGCGGCCGCCGAGTCGGTCATCCGCGACGCGGACTTCGCAACCGAAACGGCCGGGTTGACGCGGTCGCAGATCCTCTCACAGGCAGCGTCCAACTCGCTGGGTCTGGCCAACAGCCAGCCGCAGTCAGCCCTGCAGCTGCTGCGGTAATCCGCGAGCGGACGCTCGGGCGTCCGCATAAGCGGCCCAACTCCGTCTCCATCAACCGCCCTGGCGCTCGCCGGGGCGGTTTTTCGTTTTTGGTGTCCAACATGGGATCGTTATCGGCCGGACCGACATGGTCAACAGCGCCGTTGGTGACGGCGAGGCGGGCTGTTCGGTCTGTGCCGCTGCGGGAAACCGCGCTGCGAGCGATGGTCCTCATTGACGCACCGAAGCGGCTCGATGTTCTCGGCATCAGCCCATGGTCCGACAAGCGACGCACGCCAGCGGTACGGATGCCGCGGCACGCTTGAGGAAACGGCCCTCCTACGGACGGCCGGTCGGAAGGTGGGATGACGGGCGAAGGACCTGCCCAGGCATCGCCTCCGGTCGAGTTCGGGAATCAAGGACGAAACATGAGCCGCATCAACACCAACCCGTCGTCGCTGATCGCTCAGCGGAACCTGAACACCAACAACAAGTCGTTGAACACAACGCTGGAGCGTCTGAGCACCGGTCTGCGGATCAACCGCGGCAAGGATGATCCCGCGGGCCTGATCGCCAGCGAGAATCTGCGTGCCGAGAAGTCAGCGCTGACCGCGGCGATCGGCAACGCGGAGCGGACCGACCAGCTGGTCAACATCGCTGAAGGCGGCCTGCAGGAACTCTCGACTCTGCTGACGGAACTTCGGAGCCTGGTGACCGGCACGGCGAACAGCGCGGGGCTTTCTGCTGAAGAGAAGACGGCCAATCAGCTGCAGATCGACTCGATTCTTCAGACCATCGATCGGCTGGCGGAGAGCACCAACTTCCAGGGCGTGAAGCTGCTCAACGGCAGCTTCGACTTCACGTCGACCAACGTGTCTGCGGGCGTGACGGACTTCCGCGTGAATTCGGCCAAGCTGGCGCGTGGACAGTCGCTCTCGGTGCAGGCGCTGGTGACGACTTCAGCCCAGCAGGGTGCGCTGTTCCTCTCCACCAACGGCAACCTGAACCTCAACGGCGGCGGCAACGGGCTGTTCACGCTGGAGATCGCCGGATCGGTCGGCTCCCGAGAGCTGTCGTTTGCCTCGGGCACCACCCGCCAGCAGATCGTCGACGCGATCAACACCTACACCTCGGTCACGGGCGTGTCGGCCAGCGTGTACACCTCGGGTTCGGGCACCAACGGCATCCGGCTGCGTTCGGTGGAATTCGGCAGTGAGCAGTTCGCCTCCGTCCGGGTGGTGAACTCGGCCGGCATCGCCGGTTCGGGCGTGGGCATCTACGGCATGCTCTCAGGAAACGCGAGCAGCCCGGACACCGCGTCGGTCACGGCCTTTACCTCAACGACGGCGGCCAACGGCGTTCGGGACATCGGCCAGAACATCGCCGCGACCATCAACGGCGTGGCGGCGACGACCAACGGCCGGACGGCGCGGGTGAACACGGACTTCCTGGATGTGGAGATCTCCTTCAACACCAGCACGTCGCAGACGCGGGGCATGATCAACGCCTTCACGATCACCGGCGGCGGAGCGGAGTTCCAGCTGGCCAGCAAGGTGGACGTGGCCGGCAAGGTGGCCATCGGCATCCAGAACGTCTCCGCCCGCAAGCTGGGCAACTCCAGCGTGGGCTTCCTGTCCTCGCTGGGCAACGGACGGAGCTTCAACATGGTCAACGGCGACCTGGTGGGCGCCGGCAAGGTTGTGGATGAGTCGATCCGGCAGGTGTCGGCTCTTCGCGGGCGGCTGGGTGCGTTCCAGAAGAACACCGTGGGCGCGACGATCCGCAACCTGGGTATCAGCCTGGAGAACTCGGCGGCTGCCGAGTCGGTGATCCGCGACGCGGACTTCGCGACCGAAACGGCCGGCCTGACGCGGTCGCAGATTCTCTCGCAGGCGGCGCAGAACTCGCTGGGTCTGGCCAACAGCCAGCCGCAGTCGGCGCTGCAGCTGCTGCGAGGCTAATCGAAGCAGTCCAAGCCTGGTTGACTCCCGCCGCCCCGGTTTCCCCGGGGCGGTGGTGTTTTTGCACAGCGTTGGCGGTCGGGCGTGGGCCGAACACCCCAAAGAAATCGCAGGGAGGGTCCGTTTCCGGTAGTTATCACGGTTTGGCGTCATTCATCCATCGCCACCGCCTCAAGCGAGGGGCGGTGCATGACGATGCTGCTATCGGTCGTCACCGTCAGTAGAGAGCGAACGATCCTCCGAAACGGAACAGCGGAGGGCCCAAACGGTCGCAGAGCATGAAGAGAGGCAAAGGCGCCTCTCGGCCAGACGGAGACAGGCGGACAAGCCGGGCAAGCCCCGGAAGTCCGGCCGGACCAAGCGGGTCAACGGGCTGCGTGCCCACACCCAAAACGGACAGACCTGAACGGAGTCAGTCATGAGCCGCATCAACACCAACCCCGCCTCAATGATCGCGCAGCGCAACCTGACGGGCAACACCCGTGCGTTGAACACGACGTTGGAGCGTCTGAGCACCGGCCTGCGAATCAACCGCGGCAAGGACGATCCGGCGGGCCTGATCGCCAGCGAGAATCTGCGTGCCGAGAAGGCGGCGCTGGGCGCGGCGATCAGCAACGCCGAGCGGACCGACCAGTTGGTGAACATCGCCGAGGGCGGCTTGCAGGAACTCTCAACGCTGCTGACCGAGCTTCGGGGCCTGGTGACGGCGACGGCGAACAACGCCGGCGTGTCACTGGAAGAGAAGCAGGCGAACCAGCTGCAGATCGACTCGATCCTGCAGACAATCGACCGGCTGGCCGACTCGACGAACTTCCAGGGCGTGAAGCTGCTCAACGGCAACTTTGACTTCACCAGCAACAACGTCTCGGCAGGCGTGACGGACTTCCGGGTCAACTCGGCCAAGCTGGCTCGCGGCGGCACGATTGATGTGCAGGCTCTGGTGACCACCTCGGCCCAGCAGGGCACCCTGTTCCTCTCGACCAACGGCAATCTGAACCTCAACGGCGGCGGCAACGGCCTGTTCACCATCGAGGTCAACGGCCAGTTCGGCGCCCGCGAGCTGACGTTCGCCTCGGGCACCACGCGGGCGCAGATCGCTGCGGCGATCAATACCTACAGCGACGTGACCGGCGTGACCGCCGACGTGTACTCCTCAGGCGCGAGCACCAACGGCGTTCGGCTGAGGTCCACGAACTTCGGCTTTGATTCCTTCGTGTCGGTTCGGGTGGTGAACTCCGCGGGCATTGCCGGCGGCAACACCGGCATCTACACCATGCAGGCCCAGAGCGGAGACCGGCCGGACGCGTCGACCGGAACCGCCTTCAGCACGGCCAACGCAGTCAACGGTATTCGTGACCGCGGCCAGAACATCGAGGCCACCGTCAACGGGGTGGCGGCGACCAGCAACGGGCGCCGAGTCAGGATCAATACCGACTTCCTTGACGTTGAGCTGACCTTCAACGAGGCCCTGGCGACCCAGCGCGGCGTGATCAACGCCTTCACCATCAACGGCGGCGGAGCAGACTTCCAGCTCGCCTCCAACGTTGATATCGCGGGCAAGGTCGCCATCGGCATTCAGAACGTCTCATCGCGGAAACTGGGCAACACCGATGTGGGCTTCCTGAACAGTCTTGCGGCCGGCCGGGACTTCAACGTGGTCGACGGGGACTCCATCCGAGCCTCACGGGTGGTCGATGAGGCCATTCGTCAGGTGTCGGCCCTCCGCGGACGGCTGGGCGCGTTCCAGAAGAACGTTGTCGGAGCCACCATCCGCAACCTGAGCATCAGCCTGGAGAACTCGGCGGCGGCCGAATCGGTGATCCGTGACGCGGACTTCGCGTCGGAGACCGCGGCACTGACCCGAGCCCAGATCCTCTCGCAGGCGGCGCAGAACTCGCTGGGCCTGGCCAACAGCCAGCCGCAGTCAGCACTGCAGTTGCTGCGGCAGTAAGGGCGAGGGCCGCGGAGCGGCCGGGAGACGGAACAGTCGTGACTCACCGGCGTCCCAGGCAGGGACGCCGGTGTTTTCATAGCAGGACCGGAGGGCGAACGCACCACTGGGGCATGGGCGGAGTGATGTGGATGGGTGCGGGGACCGATGTGCAGGCGGTGAGCGGAGGTGTCCGCGGGCGTGGTGACCGTGCGCTGGGGTGTTTGGCCCAGCGGGCGGAGGTTCGGCAAATAGTCCGATAACTGATCCTGACAAATGACATGGCATGGGAGAAGCGGCATGGCCCTTGTGACCGGCAAGCGAAACGGGATGACGGCGAGTGATCACCTGGTGTTGGCGGCGGCGGCGGGTCTGACGCTGACCGGATGCGCGGGCGGTCCCGGGTCACTGCAGGTGGGAACGGCTCCGAGTGCGCCGATGACCGGTGCGGGGAACAGCGGTGTGATGACGCCGGCGCCTGCGGTGGTGAACGGGGCGGAAGGGGAAAACACGCAGGCCCTGTCGGCGGCGAAGAGCAGCGGCGCGGAGTCGGGCGGGATCACGCTGGGTGAGACGCTGGAAGGGCTGATGCAGAACACATTCGGCGGGCACGGGGCGGACATGGATCCTGCGGTGTCGCGCGACGGGGGTTTCATGGTGTTCTCCAGCACGCAGCACCGTCCGTCAGCGGATCTGTACATCAAGCAGGTGGGGTCCAAGGCGGTGACGCAGTTGACGCTGGACCCGGGCAACGACGTGATGCCGGCGATCAGCCCGGACGGCAAGCGAATCGCTTTTGCGTCAGACCGGAGCGGGTTCTGGAACATTTACGTGATGCCGACGCGGGGAGGGCAGCCGGTGCAGATCACCAACGAGCGGACGGCGGACCTGCATCCGTCATGGAGCCCGGACGGGACGCGGCTGGTGTTCTGCCGGCTCGGGCAGATGAGCGGGCGGTGGGAACTGTGGACGGTGAACGTGGGACAGAGCAACCAGCAGGAGTTCATCGGTTACGGCATGCTGCCGGAGTACTGCCCGGTGCCGGGGACGGGCGAGGATGGAGCGGACCGGATCACGTTTCAGCGTTCGCGCGAGCGGGGAGACCAAGCGTTCGGGGTGTGGATCGTGGACTACAAGCCGGGGTCGGTGAGCAACCCGACGGAGATCGTGGCAGGATCGGACTTCGCGGCCATCAACCCGACATGGAGCCCTGACGGGAAGTTCGTCGCGTACAGCCGGATGAGCCCGGAGCAGGCGCCGATGCCGGCGAACAGCGGCCGGCCGACTCGGGCGGACATCTGGATGACGGCGGTGGCGACGGGGACGAGCGTGAACCTGACGGCAGGGCGGCACGCGAATCTGAACCCGACATGGGCGGGAGACGGCCGTTTGTATTTCCTGTCGGACCGCAACGGACGCGAAAACGTGTGGAGCATCGCGACCGAGCGGGCGCTGACGGCGGCCTCGGCTCAGCCGGGCGCACCGATGAAGACCCCGGCGGTGGCGGGTGTGAAGGACAACGAGTAATCACGGCGCAACGCCGACGCTGATGCGGAGAACAGGCGGAGCGGCGCCGGCGAGGAATGGCATTCACGGGCGGGGCGTGGTGCGGACGAGGCACGGCACGGAGGCACACATGAGCGATGGAGTCGCAGGAATGAACACGAGAGGCATGCGGAGCGCGGTTGTCTGGATTCTCGGTGCGGCGATGACAGCGGCGACAGGCGGATGCGCCAGCCAGCCGGAACTTTCGGCACCGGAGGTTCAGGTTGCGCCGTACGGCACGGCGGGCAACGAGATTGTGTGGGCGCTGGCCCCGCTGCGCAATGAATCCGGGGTGTCGCAGGTGGATGTGCTGGCGGTCAGCGACACATTCGTCGGCGTGCTGACGGAGGTGCGCGGCATCACCTGCCTGCCGATGAACCGGACGCTGGCGGCGATGCGGGCTCTGGAAATGGCCAGCGTGAACAGCCCGACGGACGCGAAGCGCCTGGCGATGATGCTGGGCGCGGACGGGGTTGTGGTGGGGACGATCACAGCGTGGGAGCCGTACGACCCGCCGAAGTTGGGCATGAATGTGGCGTTGTTCGCACGCGATGGGGCGATGGCGACGGCGCCGACGGGCGTGAACCCGGTCAGTCTGGCGAACAGCCCGGTGGACACCCGCCCGGCCGGGTTCGCAGAACGGCCCCTGGCGGTGGTGAGCGAACATCTGGACGGCAAGAGCCATGAGGTGCAGATGGATGTGCGGCGGTACGCCGAGGGCCGGCACGAGGACACCTTCGCGCTGGGCTGGCGGCGGTACCTGGCCAGCATGGAACTGTTCACCCAGTTTGTGGCCAACCATCTGACGGCGCGGCTGATGCAGTCGGAGCGGCTGAGGCTGGCGCGGCAATCGGCCCCGGTCTACACCCCCTCAAACGAGGGGAATACAACGGAGACTCTGCGGCAGGCGGGGGTTCCGGTGGGCCGCGAGTAAACGGTCAACCAATCGCAAACGATCAGTGAATACACTGAAGTTTGCATTGTTCGGCTCGCTCTGATAAATCCGTGAACCCATCCCGTCACTGGATCGAAAGTACAGGGGCCGAATGCACGATAACTCATCCGTCCTGAAACGGGTGAAGAGAGCCGAGAGAGAAATACCTGCGTGACAACCCGAGGTGTTGCGGTCCGGACGGCGTGGTCCGGGAGGCTGCAACAAGACGGACCCAGCCCTAAACAGCCCGATGGTCGACGTCTTTGGTCGACCAAAGCTGGAGCGAGAGCGGGAGCGGGCGGACGGCAAGAGCGAGAGGCCGAAGCCGGTCAGGCACGCGGATCGGCCCGAACGAGCACCATGGCAGCAGCGGAGACGGCAAACATGAATCCCCAGAACCACCTTCCACCGATCTCGGCGTTCATCAACTACCTGACGGGGGAGCGGCACTTCAGCGCGTATACGGCCAGGTGCTACGGAGCGGATCTGCGGCAGTACGTGGAGTGGCTGACGGAGACTTCGGGGCCTGCGGCGGATGATGCGGCCGAGAAGAACGCGTTTGAGGCGCGGGCGAATCGCAAGGAGGGCACGGCGGGGACGATCAGCGGGAAGACGCTGAGCGTGGCGATTCTGGACGCGAACACCGAGACGCTGCGGGGCTTTCTGGCCAGCCTTGGCGAGGCGGCATATTCGCCGGCGACGATGGCGCGGAAGATCGCGACATTGCGGAGCTTCTACAAGTGGGCGGAGCGTCGGGGGCTGGCGACGAGCAATCCGATGACGGCGATCCGCACGCCCAAGCAGGGCAAGCGGCTGCCGAAGGCGGTGAGCATCGAGCAGATCGAGAAACTGCTGGCGACGCCGGGCGACCGGGACGTTCTGGGGGTTCGCGACCGTGCGATGCTCGAGACGCTGTACTCCACGGGCATTCGCGTGAGCGAACTGGTGGATCTGAACTTTGACGACCTGGACGAGCCCAATGAGGCCATGCGGGTTCGTGGCAAGGGCAAGCGGGAGCGGATCGTGCCTCTGGGCAAGCACGCTCTGGCGGCGGTGCACCGCTACATGGCGATGGTGCGCGGAGACGTTCGGTTCGCCAGCCTGTGGGGCGACCAGCCGAGCGGCAAGCCGCTGTTCCTGAACAAGCACGGCGGCCGGATGAGCAGCCGCTCGGTGCGCCGCAAACTGGACAAGTACCTGAAGGAAGCGGGGCTGGATCCGAAGATCAGCCCGCACACGCTGCGGCACTCGTTCGCGACGCACCTGCTGGACAACGGCGCCGACCTGCGTTCGGTGCAGGAACTGCTGGGGCACCAGAGCCTGTCGACCACGCAGGTGTACACGCACCTGACGGCGCAGCGGCTGAAGGCCGGCTACGACCAGGCGCACCCGCGTGCGGAAGCGGGCTGAGGCGGGCGGAACTGAAGAAGACCATGGACAACGCCTCGGTGCATGCCGGGGCGTTTTTCTTTGGCGGGTGCTGGGCGAGCGGGTCAGCGGTGCTGACGGCGGGACATGGCGCGGGCGATTTCGCGTTTGGACTCGCGTTCGGCGATGGCCTGACGCTTGTCGGCCTTCTTGCGGCCGATGCCGACGCCGATGAGGAGTTTGGCGTAGCCGTTCTTGAAGTAGAGCTTCAGGGGGACGAGGGTGGCGCCCTTGGCCTCGGTGGCGCGGAGCATGCGGAGAATCTCCTGCTTGTGGGCGAGGAGCTTGCGGGTGCGGGTGGGGGCGTCCTGGAGGCGGCCGGCGGGGCCGTACTCGGCGATGTTGACCTGATGGAGCCAGAGGCTGGGCGGGGTGACATCGGCGCGGACGAAGCCCTCCTGGAGGCTGACCTTGCCCTCGCGGACGGACTTGACCTCGGGGCCGTGGAGTTTGATGCCGCACTCGAGGGTTTCGCCGATGGCGTAGTCAAAGTGGGCGCGGCGGTTCTCGATGACGCGGTCGCTGCCGTCCTCCGGGGTGTGCTTGCCTTTGGCCATGGGCTGGGGGATGCTTGGCGGGGCGGTGGGGAATCTCCAGTGGAAAGCGATGGGTGGGACAAAAGGAGCGGCCGATGGGCGGTTTGACGCTGTGGGCAGTGGTGGGCGTGGTGGGGTTGGGCGTGGTGGTGAGCCAGACTGGAGGCCAAACAGGCGGCCAAACAGGCGGCCAGCAGCCGGGGAAGGCCCCCACTGCTCCGGCAGCCCAGCCGGCGGGACAGCCGGCCAAGGGGCCCGCCGGGGGGCAGCCGGGCGGTAAGCAGCCGGGTGGGGATGGGATGGTGCCCCCGCCGCCACTGGACCCGAGCCGGGCACCCGCGCCCAACCCGCTCCCGGCGGTGCCGGCGGGGGAGTTGCGGATGACGGTGAACGTGCCGGTGGTGGAGGAGCCGCTGGCGCAGGCGCTGCTGCGGCGCTCGACCAGTGAGGAGACGCCGGAGATGGCGGTGACGCCCCGGTCGGTGACGGCGGCGGGGGCGAGCCTGGCGAGCCTGGTGGAGGCGGCGACGGGGCTGCCGGCATCGGCGATCAGTATTGAGAGCACCCGAGCGGCAGGCGAGCGGTTCACAGCGCGGTTCAGCACGCGGACGGGAGACCCACGACGGATGCTGTGGGTAGCGCTTGAGGAGACGCTGGAGGTGCGGCTGATCAGCGAGAAGGTGAAGCAGCAGGTGGTGGTGCTGAAGGCCAAACGGGGGGAGACGCCGGCGCTGGCGGCCAGCCCGGCGGGGCAGCGGTTTGCCAAGCGGTCGAGCGACAAGGTGCTCAGCGGACGGGCGATGCCGATGAGCCAGATGACGGCGATGCTGGGGGAGCGGCTGGGGGTGAGCGTGATTGATGAGACCGGGCTGACGGGGCTGCGGGACTGGGCGGTGAACCTGCCGGCGGATGCGGACCGCGACGCTGTACTGGTGGCGGTCGCCGAGCAGTTGCGGCTGGAGGTGCAGCCGGGCACGCGGGAGCAGGTGCGGGTGCGGGTGGTGGATCGCGCGGCCAAGTGATGGCGGGGCTTCGGGGCCGGGGGATGTGGAGGGCGAGTCAGGCGAGGATCTGGTCGAGCAGTTCGATGGGGTGGAGGGCGTGGCGGGCGCCGGCGGTGCCGTCGTGGATCTGGTGGCGGCAACTGGTGCCGGGGGCGAGGACGGCGGCGTCGGGGGCGCGGCGCAGGTGGGGCAGCACGCCGCCGCCGGCGTGGGTGGGGCCGTCAACGCCCTGGAGGTTGGCGATCTGCATGGAGAGGTCGAACTTGTCGCGGTGGTAGCCGAAGGAGCCGGCCATGCCGCAGCAGCCGGTGTCGAGCACGGTGAGGCGGTCGCCGAGCAGGCGGCGGAGGACCTTGCCGGAGGAGCCGGCGCCCCAGAGGGCCTTCTGGTGGCAGTGGGCGTGGAGGAGGACCTGGGGCCAGCGGTCGGCGGAGACGGGCTTGGGGGCGACGGGGTGGGCGTCCCAGAAACGCTCGATGAACTCTTCGGGGAGCATGGCCTTGGCGGCCAGGGCCTTGCGGATGTGCAGCGGGGTTTGGAGCTTGAGTTGGAGCCAGTCGTCCTTGATGGCCGAGAGGCAGGAGGGCTCGGCAACGACGATGGCGCGGACGGAGGGGTCGGTGATCAGGGGGAGGAGGGATTGGAGGGTCGCATCGGCGGTGGCGATGGCCTGGGGGAGCATGCCGACGGAGATCATGGAGCGGCCGCAGCAGCCGTGGCGCGGTAGGTGGACGCGGTAGCCGAGTTTGGTGAGGGCGCTGCGGACGGCCAGGCCGATGTGGCTCTCGTTGTAGGTGGTGAAGCAGTCGGCGAAGAGGGCGACGGCGGGGGCGGCGGAAATCGCCTGGGTGGCCGGCTGGGAGGATGACGATTCGGCGGGCCAGAGGCTGTAAAGGGATCGGGAGAAGCGCGGCATGCTGCGGCGCGGGTGCATGGCCATGACGGCGTTGATGAGGGCTCGCATCGGTGGGAGGGTGTTGACCCAGTTGGCCAGATCGGGCGTGAGGGCGCCGAGGCGGTTGATGGCGCGAACGTGGCCGATGAGCAGGGCAGAGAGGGGGATGCGGCCGGTGGCGGTGTAGCGCTGGGCGGTGTACTCGGCCTTGAGGCGGGAGATGTCGACGTTGCTGGGGCACTCGGTCTTGCAGGCCTTGCAGGAGAGGCAGAGGTCGAGCGTGTCGATGGTGCCCTGGTCGGAGAAGCGGGCCTGCGGGGTGTCGTCCTGGCCGGGGGCGAGGGCCTGGCCGGTGATGGCCAGGCGGAGGGCGTTGCCCCGGCCCCGGGTGGCGTGGCGTTCGTCCATGGTGGCGCGGTAACTGGGGCACATGGTGCCGCCGGAGGACTTGCGGCAGACGCCGGCGCCGTTGCACATCTCGACGGCGGAGGCGAAGCCGTGCTGGTCGTCGTAGGTGAAGTAGGTGGAAACGGGAGGGACGACCGGGCCGGGGACATCGGGCTGGGGCTCGATGCGGGTGCGCTGGACGATGGAGGCGGTGGGGCCGGGCTGGGTGATGTTGCCGGGGTTGAGGAGGTTGCGGGGATCGAAGAGGGCCTTGACCTCGCGGAAGGCACGCATGAGTTCGGGGCCGTAGAAGCGTTCGAGGAGCGGGCCCCGGACCTTGCCGTCGCCGTGCTCGCCGCTCATGACGCCGCCGAGCCGCTGGGCGAGGTCGGCGACCTGCTCGGCGATGTCGACCAGACGGGCCTTGTCGGCCGGGTCGTGCGGGTCGAGCATGGGGCGGACGTGGAGGACGCCGACGGAGGCGTGGGCCCAGAAGGCGGCGCGGGTGCCGGCGCGGGTAACGATCTCGCGGAACTCGCGGACGAACTGGGCGAGGTTCTCGACGGGGACGGCGTTGTCCTCAACGAAGGTGAGGGGGTGACGCTTGCCGGGGATGCCGTGGAGGAGGGGCTCGCCGGCCTTGCGGAGCTTCCAGGCGTCGGCCATGCCGGGGGCGTCGGTGACAGACCGCATGACGCCGGAGGCGAGATGGCGGGGGAGATCGGTCAGGCGGGCGATGAGTTCGTCGGCGCTGGCGCAGTGGTACTCGACGTAGAGCACGGCGGCGGGGTCGGCGCCATCGATCCGGGGGAAGGCGTCGACGTAGGGGGAGCACTCGCGGTTGTTGCGGGCGGCGCCGATGACCACGTCGTCGACCAGTTCAACAGCGCTGGGGCGGGTGGTGAGGATGCCGGGGACGCAGGCGATGGCGTCGTCAACGGAGCGGAAGGAGACCAAGGCCAGGCCCTTGGCGCGGGGGACGGGGAAGAGCTTGAGCTTGGCGCCCAGCGTGATGGCCAGGGTGCCTTCGGAGCCGCAGAGGAGTTTGGTGAGGTCCAGATCGTGCGGGGTCAGGCCGGCATCGAGCTGGTGGAGGATGAGGTCCAGGGCGTAGCCGGCGTTGCGGCGGAGGGTCTTGGGGAACTTGTCGCGGATGAGGCGCTCGTTCCGACGCACGATGCCGGCGAGGTGGTCGGCGAGTTTGAGGGCGACGGGGCTGGAGCGGCCGGGGCTTGGATGGCCGGCCCCGGGGCCGAAGGTGACGCGGGCGCCGGAGGAGAGGACGGCGTCGATCTGCAGGATGCTGTCAACGGTGCGGCCGTAGAAAACCGAGCGGGAGCCGGAGGCGTTGTTGCCGATGGTGCCGCCGATGGTGGCCTGGGCGGTGGTGGCAGGGTCGGGGGCGTAGAACAGGCCGCTGTTGCGGGCGGCGAGCCAGGCGTTGAGGTCGTCAAGCTTGACGCCGCTTTGGGCGTGGACGGTGCGGGCGGGGACGTCAAGATCAGAGATGGTTTGGCAGAAAGCGGAGGTGTCGATGACGACGGCGGGGGCGGTGCATTGGCCGGCGAGGCTGGTGCCGCCGCCCCGGGGGAGCATGGGGAGGGCGTGCTGGTAGCAGACGGCGGCGACACGCTCGACGGCGGCGGCATCGGGCGGGATGACCACGGCCAGGGGCTCGACCTGGTACATGGAGGCGTCGGTGGCGTAGAGGAGGCGGTGGTGGCGGCCGGTGCGGAGGCGGGCGGGGTCGCCCAGCGCGGCGACGAGGGCGGGCGCGGCCTCGTAGAGGGCCTCGGTGAGGTTGGGCTGGGGCGGGGAGGCGGGCGGATGAGACGCGGCGGGCGCGTTGGGGAGCACCGTCAGTTCCATGGGTGGATGACGGTACGGGTGGTTGGGCAAGGGCGACCGGAGGCCGAACGGGCGGGGAACGGGAAACGGGCGGGGGGTGGAAGCGTCGGGCGTGAGGGTTCGCGGCAACGGCCCTGCCGCGAGACTGATGAAGTGGCCCCGGTGGGAGTTGAACCCACACGACCGGTGAAGGTCTGCGGATTTTAAGTCCGCTGCGTCTGCCGTTTCGCCACGGGGCCAGAGAAGTGGGCCGCGGGGTGTGGGTGCGGCTTGTGGGGGATTGTTGGAGCGGCGGGGTGGCGTCGGCGGAGGGGCGGGATGGCGGGCTGATCGAGCGGGCGGGCCGGCAGGGGCGGGCGGCAGGACCAACCGGGTGGTCGGTTTTGGGTTACACTGGGCGGCAGCAGCGGCGGCCTGCGGGTTCGGTGGAGGGGGTCGGCTGGGGGCCGGAGGGACTGCAGGCGGCGTTGCGGCGTGTGTGAACGGGCGACCGAAACTGCTGGTTTTTGGCTGGCTGCACCCATGGATGACACTCTGGAAGATCGCAACATGTCGGGTTGTTCCTGCGGCGGCGGGGGCCGGCGAACGGGCGTGGGGCTGGCGGCGGTGCTGGCGGCGGCGGCGGGGCTGGGGGCGGCGCTGCCGGTGGCGGGGCAGGATGACCAGCGGCGGCTGGAGCGGGTGCTGCGAACGACGGACGTGGACGCGTTTCGGCTGAAGGCGGACACGAGCCTGGAGTTGCTGGAGCGGACGGCGATTGAGGTGGGCGGGTTCACGTCGATCACGGGGGTGTGGCTGAACGACTCGGATGGGAACGGGCGGCGGCTGTGGCAGCCGGAGACGACGGTGTTCGGGCGGGCGTCGCTGGATGGGGCGCACACGGTGTTTGCGCGGGCGCGGTTCGCGTACCGCGCGTTCAGCGAGGGGGACAGCTTTGACGGCCGGGGCGACCGGTGGGACCAGCCGTTTCTGGACCGGTACTGGTACGAGTTTGACTACCGGCGTGCGACGAACAACCTGGGCGGGCCGGACTCGGTGAACCTGAATGTGCGGGCGGGGCGGCAGTTTGTGGACTGGGGGGCGTCGCTGGTGCTGTCGGAGGTGCTGTTTGCGGTGCGACCGACGCTGGAGTTCGGCAGCGGCTTCCGGCTGGAGGGTCTGGCGGGCATCACGCCTGACCGGACGGTGGACTTTGACGCCTCGCGGACAGACTTTGATGACCGGACGCGGCGCGGGTACTACGGGGGTCGTGCGGTGGCGACGCTGGCGGACAGCACGGAGGTGTACGCGTCGTACATCTACATGGCGGACTACTACAACCGCACCGTGTCGCGCAGCCCGATTGTGCTGACGGATGTGAATTTCAACTACGAAACCAGTTACGTGAGCGTGGGCGGTGGAGGCGCGGTTGAGCCCGGGTTTCTGTGGCAGGTGGAGGGCACGGGGCAGTTCGGGCAGAGCACCAGCGACCCACTGCGGGGTCTGCAGACCACCGACAACGTGCGGGCATTCGCGGCGCGGGCGCTGATGCAGTATGTGATGTCGGACGCGAACGCAACGCGGCTGTCGGCCGAGGCGCTGCTGGCGACGGGCGACCCGGACCGGCTGGCGACGACCGACACGGTGGGCGGCAACGCGCCGGGCACGACGGATCGGGCGTTCAACTCGCTGGGATATGCCAACACGGGCCTGGCGTTCGGGGCGGCGCTGTCGAACCTGATTTCTCTGCGGCTGGGGGCGAGCACGCACCCGTTCGGCGGGCCGCAGCCGACGAGCGAGTTTCAGGTGGGCGTGGACGGCTTTGTGTTCCTGAAGGAGGACTCGGATGGACCGATCGACGAGTTCACCATCAGCGGCAAGCGTTTTCTGGGCGGCGAGGTGGACCTGTACGCCAACTGGCGGCTGACCAGCGATCTGGCGATCAACCTGCGGTACGGCGTGTTCCTGCCAGGGGAGGCGATCGGCGGGACCAAGGCGGCGCGGCACTTTGTGCTGATCGGGGCGGTGCTGAGTTTCTGAGCGGGGTTGGGCGGATCGGAACGTGAACGGGCCGGAGAGGGCGGCGAGGGGGAGGATTGGCAGAGCACCATGAGACAGACAAGCGGCAAGCGGCGGACAACGGTCGGGACGGGGGCTGCGGTGTGGCTGCTGGCGGCCGGGCTGGCGCTGGCCGGCGGGTGCGCCCGCACGGTGGTGCAGACGCCCCTGGACACCGCCTATGCGGTGGAAGATCTGGACGCGCAGATGGCGTTCCTGCACTCGCTGCCAAACCAGCGGGCGGTGAGCAACGACGAGGGGCTGCACGCGCTGTTCACCATCGCGGATGAAACGGACCGGATGCGGACGTATGACGAGCGGGTGGCGGAAGCCAAGCGGCGGAACTGGCTGAAGGCGGACTTTGGCGAGCCGGCGAATCTGGCGATGTCGCGGGGCACTCTGGCGCGGGCGCTGGCGGTGCTGTGCGAGATTGAAGGCGGGGTGATGATGCGGCTGCTGGGGCCGGTGGACCGGTATGCGCTGCGGGAACTGGCGGCGCTGGGGATCGTGAGCGGGGACAGCACGGTGAACCAGCCGATCAGCGGGCTGGAGTTTCTGGGCGTGCTGGGCAAGGCGCAGGACTACGTGCTGGTGGAGGCCGTGAAGCGGCTGAAGGCGCAGGGGGTGGACGTGACCGGCGGAGCGGAGGGCGAGCAGCCGGCCGGAAGCCCGGCGGAGGGGCAGCCAAGTGCGGATCAGCCGGGCGGGGCACCGGGGCAGACGGTTCCGGCCGGGACGGCCCAGCCGACGTTGCCGGAGGCGCCCAGGCCGCCGTCGCCGGCGGTGCCGCGGCCGTAAGGCCGGGCCGGCCGTGAGACGGGGGCCGAGCGTGGTGTTGAAGCGTGCCGCGGGACGGGCGGGGAGCATGGACCGACGATGAACGCTGCCGACAAGCCCCCCCCCACTGCTGCACCGGCGAACGGCCCCAAAGCGGCGGGGTCGGGCAAGGCGGCGACGCGGAACCGGGCGGCGGAGATGCGGCGGGTGCAGTGGCTGCTGGGGGTGGCGGCCACGCTGGCGGCGGCGGCAGCGTCGCTGTCGGGGGTGTTGCTGGTGCTGGAGCGGCTGACGGAGGACACGCGGGCGCAGTGGTTCGGGTGGTTCTCGCCGGGACCGGACCCACGGCTTCGGGTGGTGGTGATTGACGACGCGGCGCTGGAGACGGTGGGACGCTGGCCTTGGCCCCGGGCACGGCTGGCAGCGGTGATTGACGAACTGACTACGGCGGGGGTGAAGGTGATTGCGTTGGACATTCTGCTGGACAACCCGCAGGAGACGCGGGTGGAGATCAGCGGGAAGCCGGGGGAAGACGGTCGGGCGCCGGTCGTGAAGGTTCGGGATGATGAGGTTCTGGCGGCGGCGATCGCGAGGCACGGGCGGGTGGTGGTGGCGGCGAACTTTCCGTTCGGGGCGAGGATGGCGGCCGGGGAGCAGACGCGAGCGGAGGTGTCAGCGGACGCGGTGCAGGAGATTGCGATTCTGGACGCGCTGGGGGCGATCAATCGGTTGCGGGCGGAGAAGCAGGGCGGGGCGGAGGCGGACGGGCGGGATGTGACTGAGTGGGACGATGACACGCTGGCGGCGAGATTGAGCGGGCCGCTGCTGGGGCTGGCCGGGCCGGTGGACCCCGGGCCACAGCGTGAGGAACTGCTGAGCAAGGCCAAGGCGGCGCTGGCGCTGCTGGGCAAGCGGGGCGCGTGGTCGCTGCAGATGACCCCGGAGGCGCTGGCCGAGCAGAGGCTGGCGGGGAGCGTGACGCCGAGCTTTGCGGTAAGGTCGATCTCGGACGCGGCGGCGGCGATCGGCAACGTGTCGTTCAACACCTTTGACCCGGGGGGCACGACGCGACGGATTCCGCTGTGGGTGGAGTCCACCGGGGTGCTGTGGCCGACGCTGGGGCTGTCGGCGGCGTTGCTGGCCGAAGGGCACACGGTGCGTGACGTGCAGATGCCGGCCGGTCGGCCCGGGGTCACGGTGCTGCCGCTTCAGGATGGCGTGGGGACGGGCCTGGAACTGACCACGCACCGGGCGACGCTGGCGACGGGGCGGTATGGCGGGCTGATGGTGGTGAGTTGGCCGAGGTCGCTGGTGGGCAAGCCGCTGCCGGATGAGCGGATGCCGGGGTGGCAATGGCAGTTTGCGCAGAGCCAGCCGCTGACGCGGGCGGAGGTGCCGATCGGGCGGGTGTATGAGCCGGTGCAGTTGAGCGAACTGGTGCGGGAGAATGTGCAGGCGATGGAGGCAGCGGTGCGGGCGGTGCTGCTGCCGGAGGGGCGCAAGCAACTGACCCCGGAGGATGAGCGGGCGTTTGTGGAGTTGATCACCAAGTTGGGGAGTGAGGCGGTTGCGGGGCCGGAGTGGGAAGCGGCGCTGGAGGGGCTGCGGCCGGTGCTGGCCCGGGCGAAGACGGCGACGGAGGAGTTCTTGTCGCTGAACCTGGAAGGGGTGGACGAGAAGGACCTGCCGGAGGAGGTGCGGGTGATGGCGGCGGACCTGAAGGGGGTGCTGGCGACGCTGCCAAGGTGGATGGAAGAGGTTGAGCGGGGGAACCGGCTGGTGAAGGAGGTGCGGGCGGAACTGGCCCGGCGGCTGGGCGGGTCGATCTGCTTTGTGGGGTGGACGGCGACGGGTGCGATCGCGGACTTTGTGCCGACGTCGGTCTCGCCCAAGACGCCGGGGGTGCACGTGCACGTGGCGACGGCGAACACGGTGCTGACGGGGTTCCAGCGGCAGTATGGGCCGCTGTGGCTGGATGTGTTCGCGATTGCGCTGCTGGGATGGCTGGGGACGCTGGCGGGGGTGCGGGCGGGCGTGGTGGCGGCTCCGCTGGCGGCGGCAGCAGCGGCGGCGGGATGGTTCATGGTGGCGAGCGTGGGGTTCTGGGATTACGGGCGGGTGATCGTGTCGGTGACGGGTCCGGCGACGGCGGCGGTGGGCTCGTGCGCGGTGGTGCTGCTGCACCGGCTGGTGGTGGAGCAGCGGTCTCGTCGGCGGACGGAAGAGCGCTTCAAGAGCTATCTGTCGCCGAAGGTGGTGGACATTCTGGTGAACAACCCGGGGATGGACAGCTTCAAGCCTCAGAAGCGGGAACTGTCGGTGATGTTCACGGATCTGGCGGGGTTCACGACGACGGCGGAGCGGCTGGGCGGGGATCGCACGGCGGAGATTCTGCGGCAGATCCTCGGGCCGATGACGGACATTCTGCAGGGTGAGAGCGGCACATTCAACAAGTACATCGGTGATGCGATCATGGGGTTCTGGGGGGCGCCGATCGAGGTTCAGGACCATGCGCTGCGGGCGTGCGTGACGGCGCAGAAGATGCTGACGGAACTGGACCGGATGAACGACGAGGGGGCGTTCGGAGCCGATGCGGGGCGGCTGCACATGCGGATCGGTATCGCGACCGGGGAGTTGATGGTGGGCGACTTCGGCAACCCGCCGAGGAACTCGGACTACACGGTGATCGGCGACAAGGTGAATCTGGCCTCGCGGCTGGAAGGCGCCAACAAGGCGTTCGACACGCGGGTGCTGGTAGACGACACCACCCGGCAACAGGCGGCGGCGAGCAGCGACCCGGCGGCCAAGGGGCTGCGGTGGCGGAAGGTCGGCAACGTGCTGGTGAAGGGCAAGACCGAACCGATGCTGCTGTGGGAGGTGGTGGTGCGGCCGGGGATGGGCGAGGCGGAACTGGCGGCGTGGGTGGAGAAGAGCGACCGGGCCGTGGGGCTGTTCATGGAGGGGCGGCTGACGGAGGCTGAGGCGGAATTCCGAGGCTTGCAGACGCCGATGGGGAACGATGCGCTGGTGTGGACGTACATGAAGGCGATCACGGCCGCGGCGACGGAGCCGGAAAGCCCCGAGGGGGCGGCGGCGCGGCGGGGGTGGATCATGCTGACGGAGAAGTGAGCGGGGCCGCGGATCGCCCGGGGGTTACTCGTCATCGCCCAGTGTGCGCTTCTTGCGGAGCAGGTGGTGGTACGCCTGGGCGAAGCGGTGGGCCTCGTCGCGGACGGCCTGGCAGAGCTTCAGACCGAGGTTGCTGCGGGGAACGCGGATGGGCTCCTGCTCGCGCTGGACGTAGATGAGCTCTTCCTTCTTGGCCAGGCTGATGACCATGGGCGGGCGGACGTCGAGCGAGTCGAAGGCCTCCTGGGCGGCGTGCAACTGGCCCAGGCCGCCGTCGATGAGGATGACATCGGGGAAGAGTTCATGGCCGGCACCGGCCTCGCGGTAGCGGCGGGAGACGACCTCGCGGATGGAGGAGTAATCGTCGTTGTCGACGGTCTTGATCTTGTAGCGGCGGTACTCCTCCTTGAAGGGGCGGCCGTCCATGAAGCAGACCTTGCTGCCGACGGTCTGGTTGCCCTGGAGGTGGGCGATGTCGATGCCCTCGATGCAGCGGACGGGCTGCTGGAGCCCGAGGAGTTTGGCCAGTGCGCGGCAGCCCTTTTCAGGATCGACATAGGCGATCTCGGTCTCAGGCTGGAATTTGTCGTCGATGCTGGCGCGTTCGCCGAGGCGTTCGATGCTGCGGATCTGATCGCGCAGGGCGGCGGCCGCCTCGAAGCGCAGTTCGGCGGCGGCGCGTTCCATCTCGGCCCGCATCTCGCGGAGCATGGTGCTGCGCTTGCTGGTGAGGAAGCGGGTGAAGCGGTCGATGTCGGCGGCGTAGGCCTCGCGGGAGATGCGATCGGCACAGGGGGCGGTGCACTGGTCGATGTTGTGGAGGATGCAGGGGCGGAAGAGGCGGTTGCGGGGATCGCCGGCGACGATGTCCAGCGAACAGGTGCGGAACTTGAAGGCCCGCTGCAGAACGGCCATGGCCTCGCGGAGGGCGCCCACGTTGGCGAAGGGGCCGTAGACGCGACCGCCGAGCAGGGCCGGGTCGCTCGGGTTGCGGGTGACGAACACGCGGGGGAAGTCCTCGCGGAGGGTGATGGCGAGGTAGGGGAAGCTCTTGTCGTCCTTGAGGCGGACGTTGAACCGCGGCGCGGGCTTGACGTCCTTGATCAGCCGGTTCTCGGTGAGCAGGGCCTCCCACTCGGTTTCGCACTCGATGGTGTCAAAGTCGTGGACGACCTCGAGCATGGGCTGCTTCTTGAAGCCCAGATCGGCCGAGGGGAGGAAGTAGCTGCCGACGCGGTCGGGCAGGCGGACGGCCTTGCCGACGTAGATGATGGACCCCTCGTGGTCCTTCATCAGATACACGCCGGGAACGCTGGGAAGCGACTTGGCCTTTTCGAGCAGGCGGGCGAGGCGTTGCTCGCGGGTTTCGCTGCCCCAGGGGGGCAGAGGGGGAAGCGGAGGGAGTGGCAGCGGCGGGGCGGATGCGGGATCGCGGGGCCCGGGCGCGGCGACAGCCGGCGGAGTGGGCCGCGAGGACGAATCGGGCTGGCCGGTTGGTGGTTGCGGATCGGGCACGTGCAGCGGATTGTTCGCGTGCCCGGGCGGGTGTGCGGCGGACGCGAGGGCGAATCGGGGCGTTACTTGAAGAAGATGGAGTGGGCGTGCTTGCTCTCGAGGTTGCGGTTGTAGACCACCTTGCCGTTGAGTTTGACCTGATCGTTCTTGGCGTCAACCTCGACGACCTGACCGGCGCGGACGGCGACGGTGGTGATCATGGCCTTGGTGCGGTCGTTTCCGACATAGACGGTGCCGTCGACATCGGCCTGGAAGGTGACGATGCCCTCGCCACCGGCGACGTGCCGGGCGGAGGAGGGGATGCCGCCATAGGGCTTGATGGTGCGGCCTCGCCAGTCAGTCGTGGCGGGGCGGAAGAAGACGGTGTGGGGGTCGCGGCTTTCCATGTTGGACGCGTAGATGTCGCGATCCTCCAGGCGGACACGGTCGCGCCGGGGGATGACCTGCAGCTCATCGCCCCGCTTGACGTTGGCGGCGACGACCAGGAAGCGGCGGGCGTCGTTACCGACCCAGACGCGGCCATCCTCGGGGGCGATGAAGCGGAACTCGCCGGTGCCGGTTTCCATGGGCTGAGCGTCGTCGGGGATGGTGGAGTACGGACGCGGGCCGGGCCGGGGGCCGTCGGGCGAGGGGCCGTAGACCGGTGCGGAGATCGGGCCGCCCCCCCCCCACTGGTCATCGGCCGGGCTGTCGGGGTCGGCGCGCCAGGCGTCAGCCCCGCAGCCGGCGAGGGTGGTGGTGAGGGCGGCGAGCAGAACACTCAGGGCAAATGCCGGGCAACGGGTGATCATGGGCGGGCTCAACAGGGGCGGAACGGGACGCACACGCAGCGTCGAGGGCAGATGGTTGGCAGGGTGCGGAGGGGCGTTTCAGGGGGGGTCGCCAAGTTCGCAAGCGATTACTAACATTCGGGGACGTGATAGCTCGTCAACCCCAACGCGAGTCACCCGTTCCGGGTGAGCAAGGCGGTGCACCCTGCCGCGGAACGGTGGCCCGCGCGGTGACGCTGACGGGGGTGGGTCTGTTCAGTTCGCTGCCGAGCCGGGTGACGATTCACCCGTGCGGGGAGCACCCGCGCGGGCTGGTGCTGCGGCGGACGGATCTGGCGGAACTGCCGGCGGTGCCGGCGCGGGTGGGGCATGTGATCACGCGGCCGAGGCAGACGGTGCTGTGCGCGGACCCGACGTGCCCGGGGGCGACGGGGGCGATCAGCACGGTGGAGCATCTTTTGAGCGCGCTGACGGCGGCGGGGATCACCGACGCGTTTGTGGAGGTTGGTGGCGCTGAAGTGCCGCTGATGGACGGGTCATCGCTGCCGTTCCTGGAAGCGATTGAGCAGGCGGGTCGGGCGGCGGTGCCGATGCGGGGTGGTGAGGCCGGGCCGCTGGTGGTGCGGGAGCGGATTGAGCTGCGGGACGCGAGCGGGCAGATGTGGATTCGCGCCGAGCCGCTGACCGAAGGCGACCCGGCGGATGCGCTGGTGTGTGAGTACTGGCTGGACTATGGGGCGGGGTCGCCGATTGCGCCGCACCGTGCGTCGTTTGCGTTGCTGCCGGGCGGGGCGTCGGCGGAGGCCTACCGGTCGCAGATCGCGCCGTGCCGGACGTTCTGCACCGATGCGGAGGCGCGGGCGATGCGGGCGGCGGGGATGTTCTCGCATCTGGAGCCGAAGGACGTTCTGGTGATCGGCCCGGACGGGCCGGTGGATACGGCTGAACGGTTGCCGGGAGAGCCGGCGCGGCACAAGGTGCTGGACATGATCGGGGACTTGACGCTGGCGGGCGGCGGGATGCGATGGATCGTGGGCCGGGTGACCGCGTGCCGCACGGGGCATGCGCAGAACCACGCGATGGCGACGGCGATCGTGCAGCGGTTCAGTTGAGCGGCGGGGTGATGGGCGGAGTGACGAGCGGGGTGATGGGCGGGGTGACGGGCCAGTTCAGACGCGGGCTTTGACCCAGCCGCCGTGCGCGAAGCGTGCGGAGTAGACGATGCAGCGGAGGGCGATCTCGGTGCACAGGCCGACCCAGAGGCCGGGGAGCCCCCAGCCGGGGCCGAAGGGGTTGGGAAGGAAACGGCCTTCACCCAAGGGGATGGCGACGCCGCTGATGGCATAGGCGAGGGGCAGGCGGAGGCCCCAGGTGGAGAACCAGGTCATGAGCATGACGGCGCGGACGTCGCCGGCGCCGTGCATGGTGGAGCGGAAGACGATGGCCAGGGCGAAGGGGACCTGAACCAGGCCGGTGATGAACAGGAGTTTGGGGGCGAGGGCCAGGTGGGCGGGCTGCTGGCTGATGAGGCTGACCAGGAAGCTGCCGCCGAAGATGAAGGCGAAGCCGACCAGGCCCATGAGGGCGGCGGCGAAGAGCGCACAGCGGAGGGCGACGGTGCGGGCGAGATCGGGCCGACCGGCACCGAGGTATTGCCCGGCGAGGGCGCCGGAGGCGACGCCCATGGCAAAGCCGGGGAGGAAACTCAGGGCCTCGATGCGGATGGCGATCAGGTGGGCGCCGAGCAGGCCGGCGGAGGCATCGGACACGGCAACTGCGGGTGCGGTGAGGGCGAGCCAGCCGACCATGAGGATGATCAGGAAGTTGCCGAGCCACATGCCGAAGGTCTCGAAGAAGTTGGGGAGACCCAGGCGGACCATGCGAGCGATGGTGACGCGGTGGGGACGCATCCAGAAGCGGCGGAGGGCGATGCCCGAGCGGCCTTTGATGTGGAACCAGAGGATGAGGGCACAGCCGACCATCTGGGCGAAGGCGGTGCCCAGGCCGATGCCGAGGATGCCGAGGTTGAAGTTGAAGGGGTTGTCGATGAGCACGTGGCGGACGCCGGCGGCGTCGGTGCGGGCGAGATCGACGCCGGCGAGGGACCAACTGACGACCATGTTGACGACGTTGAGCAGGCACATGACCAGGAGGGGCCTGAGGGTGTCGCCCAGGCCCCGGGCGCAGGCGATGGCGGCGAACATGATGGTGGAGAAGGGCACGCCGAGGGACATGGCCCGCATGTAGACGGTGAAGTCGTGAAGGGTCTGGCCCTGCATGGAGAGCACGGCGCCGACCGCGGGGGCGGCGGCGAACATGGCAGCGGCGACGAGGACGCCGCCAATGCTGGCGAGGGTGACGGCCTGGCCGAGGGCGGCGCGGGCGACGTGGGGGCGACCGGCGCCCATGGCGCGGGAGATGATGGCGGTGGCGCCGACGCCGATGGCCATGGTGATCAGGCCGAGGAACCAGAGGACGTAGGCGGCCCCGCCGACGGCGTCGGTGGCGGCCTGGCTGAGGCCGGCGGCCAGGGCGGTGTCAACCAGCCCGACGAGGGAGTTCAGGGCGGACTCGGTGAGGATGGGCCAGGCCATCACGAAGATGGCGGCGTTCATAGAGAGGCCCGCGAGGCGGCCGCTGCGGATGACGGCGCGTTCGTCGGCGAGATCGCCGGCGGCGAAGGAGGTCAGGGGGGCAGGCAGACGGGCGGCGATGGGGCCGCCGACGCGAGCGGCCAGCGAGCGGACCAACTGGGTCGAGCGCTGCGGCCAGGACAGGGCGGGCTCTTCCGACGGATCCAGACTGACCGGATCAAGGGAGATCGAGGGCGGGCGAGCCTGCGGCGGGGCCGGCGGCTGGACGGATGGCGATGGATGGGACGGGTTGTCGGAAGATGACGCCTCGGTCATGGAGCGAAGGGAACGTAGGGACCGCGGGCAGCGGGTGCGGGCCGGGCCACGATGCGGGTGGCCGGCCGGACGGACGGTACGGGGAGATGACTGTGGAACGAACAGACGGCGCAGGGAAACGTCCGAGAAGCGACCGCTTGGGGTGGTTCATACTGGAAAGTGAGGCACACTCGAAGGGTTGGGGGTATCTTGCCGGGCGGGATGCTGCCGTGTGCCCTTGGTCGCCGGTCGGGCGTGAGACGGCAGGGGCGACATGTTGGCTGGAACGAGAGAGGTGTCACCATGACGCGTATTTGCTGCAGCGGACTGATGGGGGCGATGGCGATGGCGGTGATGGCGGGCCAAACGTGGGGAACCGAACCGCTGGTGGGCGGCAACATCGCGGTGGTTCGGATCGGGCACGGCAACGCGACGCTGACCAACGCGGGGACGGCGGTGTTCATTGATGAGTACACATTGGGCGGGGCGCTGGTGCAGTCGATCGCCTTGCCGACGACGGTGAACGGGAGCCAGAAGCGGCTGGTGATCTCGGGGACGTCGACAAGCGAGGGGTATCTGGGTGTGAGCGCGAACGGGCAGTACCTGCTGCTGGCGGGGTATGACGCGGACGCGGGGACGGCGGGCATCTCGGGCACGACGGCCACTGCGGCAAACCGGGTGATTGCGCGGGTAGGGCGGGACGGCGGGGTGAATACCAGCACGGCGCTGAGCGACGCGTACAACCTGGCGAGTATCCGATCAGTGGCCAGCGACAACGGGGAGCGATTCTGGACCGCCGGGGCGGGCGGGGCGGCGGTGAGCGGGGTGCGGTTTGTGGGGAGCCTGGGGGCGACCACGTCGGTGCAGTTGTCGACCACGGTGACCAACACGCGAGTGGTGAACGTGATGGCGGGGCAGTTGTATGTGAGTTCGGCCTCGGGGTCGTTTCAAGGGGTATCCAAGGTGGGCACGGGGCTGCCGACGACGTCGGGGCAGGTGATCAGCCTGCTGCCGGGGCTGCCGACGAGCGCGGGGCCGAGCGCGTACGACTTCGTGCTGGTGGGGGAATCGACGCTGTATGTCGCCGATGACCGGACCAACGGATCGGGTGGGGTGCAGAAGTGGACGCTGAACGGGGGCACGTGGACGCTGGCGTACACGGTTTCCGTCGGGACCAGCGTGGGCGTGCGGGCGGTGGACCAGGTGGTGGACTGCGAGCCGGAGCCGGGCGACACGCTGCTGGTGGCGACGACGACGGACAACCGACTTGTGCGGGTGTTGGACACCGGCAGCGGGGCGACGGCGAGCGTGTCGCTGATCGCGGCGGCGGGAACGAACCGGGCGTTTCGAGGGGTGCGGCAGGTGAGGTGCATCGGCGAGCCGAACCCGTGTCCGACGATCAACCTGGCGGGACCGGCGGATGTGACGGTGAATGAACCGGGACTGATCAGCCTGACGGTGACGCCGACACCCGATCTGCCAACCGGTGCGGTGCTGCAGTGGAAGAAGAACGGTACAGCGTTGGCCAACGGCGCAACGGTCTCGGGCGTGAACACGCTGTCGTTGGCGATCGCGCCCAGCGCGACGGCGGACGCCGGGACGTACCAACTGGTGATCACGTTCCCTGGGTGCGCTACGCCGCTGGTCAGCCGTCAGGCGACGGTGGCGGTGAACACGCCGCCGCCGGCGGGGTGCAACCCGGCGGACATCACGGGGATCGGCGGTCCGCCGGCAGCGCCGGACGGGCTGATCACCGGCGACGACTTCACGGCGTTCATCAACGCGTTCGCTGAGGGGGGGCTGGTGGCGGACATCACGGGGATTGGCGGCCCGCCGGCGACGCCGGATGGGCTGATCACCGGCGACGACTTCACGGCGTTCATCAACGCGTTTGCTGAGGGCTGCCCGTAACCGGCGGCTGGCGGCCGGCGGCGGGGGCGATCAGGCCTCGCCGAAGTCGTAGCGCGCGGCGTACTTGCCCCGGGCGAGCCAGTCCATCTGGCGGAGCAGGTCGTTGAGCAGCGCCGAGGCGCCGAAGCGGAACCACTGCGGGGTCATGAAGCGCGGGTCGACCACGCCGAGGGTCTCTTTGAGCATGACCAGATAGTGCAGGGCCTGCTTGGCGGTGCGGATGCCGCCGGCGGGCTTCATGCCGATCACTTCGCCGGTGGCCAGGTAGTGGTCGCGGATGGCCTCGAGCATCACCAGGGTGACGGGCATGGTGGCGGCGGGCTCGACCTTGCCGGTGCTGGTCTTGATGAAGCCGCCGACGGCGCCGGAGCGGGAGAGGGCGTCGATGGCCAGATCTGAAGCGGCGCGGACGTTATCGAGGGTTTCCAGTTCGCCGGTCTCGAGGATGACCTTGAGGTGGGCGGGCCCGCAGGCTTCGACGGTGCGGATGATCTCCTCGTGCACGCGGCGGTGGTCGCCGGCGAGGAAGGCTCCGCGGGAGATGACCATGTCGATCTCGTCGGCGCCGGCCTCAACGGCGCGGCGGGTGTCCTCAAGGCGGACGCCGATGGGGTATTGGCCGCTGGGGAAGCCGGTGGCGACGGCGGCGATCTTGACGGTGTTGCCGGGGTACTTGTCGAGTTCCTTGCGGGCGACGGCGACCAGGCTGGGGTAAACGCAGACGGCGGCGACGGGCGGGCAGTCCACGCGGCCGTCGCCGGGGCAGACGGCCTTGCGGCAGAGCCCGCGAACCTTCTCCGGGGAGTCCTTGCCTTCCAGGGTGGTCAGGTCGACCATGCTGGCGGCCAGGCGGAGCCCGGCGAGTTTGGCGTCGGCCTTGATGCTGCGCTTGGTGAAGGAGGCGGCGCGGTGCTCGGCCATGACCTTATCGACGGTGGTGGTGGGCATGGTGCGTTCTGCTGGGTGATCGGGAGCAGGGAGGCGAGGGGCGACTGGGCGGAGGGAATTCAGCGCGGCGCAGCGGGCTGGCCGGGTGCTGCGGGGGCCGGGGGCGTGAAGGGGCGGACGGGTGTGTAGTCCATGCCGGAGTCGGGACGTGGCTGGTACATGGACTTCATCCAGCGGACGATTTCCTGGAAGCGCAGGTCGTCGGTGGAGCGGAAGGTGGGCCGCCAGGCGTCGCTGGTGGTGCCGGCGCGGGGCACGACGGGGTGGCGGGCGAGGGAGTCCTCACGCGGGAGGCCCATGTGCAGCAGCACGGAGCGTTCGGGCTGGTCCCAATCGATCAGCGGGCGGCCGTCCGAAGTGCGGAATCGCTCGAGGATGAGCAGGTTGGTGTAGACGGTGGGGTCGCTCTGCGGGCGGCGGTTGGCGAGCACCAGCCTTCCGGCCTCAAGCCCGCCGTGGCAGGCGCTGGTGGCGCAGGCGTTGATGAGGAACGTGGCGTGGACATCGTCCTTGAAGCGACGGATGGACTCGGGCTGGCCCTGCACGCGGACACTCCCGTAGAACTCGCGAGCGCGAAGGCGGAAGAGCAAGTCGAGCTGCTCGACGGGGCCCTGGCGGAGGATGGCCTCGCGACCCTCGCGGCTGGCGGGGATGAGCGGGTTGCCGGCGTACCGCTCCAGGGCCCGCTCCATGACCGGGCGGGGGATGGAGAGGCTGGGCGGGTTGGCCAGATCCAGTTCGAAGACCTTGATGAGGTTGATCTGCTCGGCGGAGAGCAGGGGCACTGCAGGGGCGGCTGCGGTGCCGGCGTCGGGCTGGATTGAAGGCTGCCCAGGGGCCGGACCGGCGGGGAGCGAGGGGGGGGTGCGACGGTCACGAAGCATGATCTGCTGGGCGACGAGGTCGCGCATCTGACGCGCGGGCTCGAAATCGGGCCGGCGAATGAGCAGGGCCTCCATTTCCTGCAGGGCCAGATCGAGCCGGCGACGGCGGACGAGCCAGTCGGCCAGGGAGACCAGGCCGTCGGCGTCGTCATCGGTCATGGCAGCGCGAAGGTCGCGGTAGCGTTCGATAACCGGGGGCAGGACGGTGACTCGCTGGATGCGCTCGCGCGGGATGGGGGTGGCGATGTCGCCGATGCGGAGCGTGACCTGGGTGGTGGTGTCTTCGACGAGCACGCCCTCGAGCCGCTGGCCGTCATCGAGAACGATCAGGGCCTCGCGCTCTTCGCCGGCGATGGAGCCCGTGGGAGAGGACGAGACAGGGCCGGGAGCCGGAACAGGCGGGGGAGGGGGCGAACCAGCGGGCTGGGCGAGGATCGCCGGGCCGGCCAGCGCCGCCAAGAGGCACGCGACAGCCGTCCACCCGACAGGGTTCGGGCGGAACAACGGGCGCGGGCACGCGGTCGGGCGACTGTTCACGGGTGATTTTGGGCCGCCGGTCGGCGTGATTCCACCACAAACAGGGAGATTCACCACCCGGCGGCGGGCCCGATGGAGCAGCGGCCAAACGGGCATTTGGGGCGGCGGGCGGTCCGGATGGGCCGCGGATCAGGCGACCAGCAGGAGTTCTTCGGGCGTTCTGGCGATCTGGGCAAGGGGGGCGAGGTCAACGCAGGGGCCGGGGTTGATGCCGTATCCCTCAGTGCAGACAGGCTGGCCGTGGACATCGACGGTGAGGCGGATGGGCCCCTGAACGTCGGCTGTGAAGGTCAGCGTCGATTGTCCGGCGATGATGCGGACGCCGGCGTGCAGACAGCCCAGGATGGTGAGGTCGATTGCTCCGTGACGAACCAGCAGATCGGAGATGCGGAGGATGCGGTCCTGCAGAGGACCGATGCGACCCATGGCCTGCGACGCGGCGTACTCAAGTTCGGTCAGATGCTCGGCCTGGGCGTGGGTGAGCTTGCCGGTGGCGGCTTTGAGGGTGGCCAGATCGGCGGCGGCCCTGTCGGCGCGGATCTGCAACCGGGGAATGAGCTGCTGGGCGGTGCGGCCAAGCGTGCGGAGGCCGGGAATGGAACCCAGTTCGATCTCGGTGGGGATGTTCTTGCTGTTGCCCACCACCTCAAGCACACAGCGTCGTGCGACGGCGAGACGACCGCCGGTCATGCTGCACTTGGGGCCGATGAGGTCACGGCCGACGG
>JAJTDF010000047.1 GCA_021294835.1 Planctomycetaceae bacterium | reverse complement strand
CCTGGTCGCCATGGAGCCCCCGAGCGTCTTCGACGCCGGCGCCATCATGCGCGAGAAGATCAAACTGGTAAACTCCTGCCGCCTGCTGGGCGAGGACCAGATTGCGCAGGCGGCGGTCCTGGGCCGCTACGGGGCCGGCACCAGCGGCAAGCCCGACGACGTCGCCTACGCGAACGAGCCCGGCGTGGACCCGGAGCGACGCACCGAGACCTTCGCCGCCGTGCGGCTGCAGTTTGACAACTGGCGGTGGTCCGGCGTGCCGTTCTACCTCCGCTCCGGCAAGCGCATGGCCGGCAAGCTCACCGAAGTGGTGGTGCAGTTCCGCAAGCCCCCCACCGACCTGTTCGGCAAGCTCGATCCGGCCCTGCGCTCCCGCCCGGCCAACCGGCTGATCATGAACATCGCCCCGCGTGACGGCATCAGCCTCCGCATCGAGGGCAAGGTGCCCGGCAGCGGGCTGAAGATCCAGTCCGCCAAGCTCGATCTGGACTATCTCAAGGCCTTCGGCGGCGAGGTCATCGAGGCCTACGGCCCGCTGATCCTCGATGCCATCCGGGGCGACCGCACGCTGTACAAGCACCGCGACGAGGTCGAGGGCGGCTGGCGCATCTTCGAGCCCTTCCTCACCACCCCCGCCCCGCGGCGGGCCATCGCCACCTACGCCCCCGGCACCTGGGGCCCCGAGGCCAGCGACTCCCTCATCGCCGCCGGCGCCTGCGACGACCAGCCCCGCTTCTGGCACAACCCCCGCAGCGACGAAGTCCGCTGAGACCCCTGTGTGATCGTCGGCGCATCACGCCTCCGGCTGCGCGGTGCGCGGCCCGTTGCGCCGCCCCAAAATGACATGCCGCCCGGGTCTCAGCGGGCCGCGACCGACTGGCGGAAGCGGGCCTCAGGGAACAACTGACCGGGGTCGGTCGTGCCGGGGGCGATGTCGCGGTGCAGGTGGACGTTCTTCGGCGAGATCCCCAGTTGACGGCACAGGGCCGACACCAGCTCCTCCATCCGGGCGATCTGCGCCGTGGTGAACTTCTGACGGTCGCCGTCGCCCACCAGACAGATGCTGATCGAGGTCGCGTTGAACTGGTTCGCCTGCGGACCGGCGGCGTGCGCCCCGGCCAGCTGCTCCAGCCAGCGGTAGCCCACGTGCAGCTCGCCGTTGTCCATCCCCCGGCCGTTGCCGATGATGAAGTGGTGGCCCAGGCCCTTGTGCCCCGCAGCGCGGAACTGCTCGGAGAGCGACTGTGCCGAGCCCACCGGCTCGCCGGAGTGGTGGATGACGATCGACGTCCACCGGCCCTGCTTCACCGGCACGCTGGGCGCCGTGAACACGCTCTCCAAGCCGTTGCCCATGGGGGTTCGGGTCGCCGCTGCCAGAGGCTGCAGCGTCAGGCCGTCTGAGCGGCCTGAACGCGAGCCGTCCATCACCAGCAGCAGACCGCCGACCGCGGTCATGGAGCCGACCAGCGACAGCCAGACCGTGCGAACGCGACGGCTCTGCTGGGCGCTGCGGCTGTTACGGGGCTTGGAAACTTTGGTTGCGCGGCGACGGGGCATAAGGAACCACTCATCCTGAGTCAGTTACACGACGACCGGTGCGTATGGCATCGGGTGAAGGCATCACAATTCTTGCGACATCTGCGAAGAAAGCGAGCAAATCGCGCTGAATTCGCCGACTTCCCCCATCCGCTTACCGCACGCACCCCGTACATGCCCGCACAACCGGATTCCGTTCGGATCATTCCGGCACACGACACCCCGGCGGGCCCGCCGCGCACTGCGGCCATCCACACGCCACGCACGGGTTCAATCGCGCGGGCCAAGACGTGCCCGCAGGTTGGGACGACGCTGGCCGTATTCATCGGCGATGTACTGCGGGGCGTACTGCGCACGGATCGCGTCGTAGCGGTCGAATTGGCTGCGATCCTCTTCCGGCGAAAGCAGCGGCTTGACGCACCCGCCCAGCATCAGCACCGCCAGCGACAGCACGCCCGCCAGAACCAGCCCTCGCCGCTCATCCGCTCGCCTTGAATCAGCACACTGCATGGACGCATCGTACTGCCCTCGGCGGCTGCGTGGAACCCCCGCCCTCCGCGTTCGCAGCGGGCCGGCGACAGGCCCGCCATCACCGGCCATCACACCCGCCGGCCGCCGCCGGGCCCAGCATCATCCGTCCCGACTCATCCAGCCGCATCTCGCCCCGCCGAAGCATCTGATCCACCGCCAGATAGATCACCGCGCACACCGCCGTCGCCAGATTCAGCGACCGCTCGCCCGGCACCATCGGCAGACACACCGCCCGCTCCCCGTACCGCTCCACCAGGTCCGTGGGCAGCCCGGCGGTCTCCTTCCCGAACATCAGATGATCGCCGGGGCGGATCTCCGCACCATGCGCCGACCGCGTGGTATGTGTGGTGAACAGCCACAGCCGCGCGGGCCGCTCGGCCTGCAGGTAGCCGTCGAACGACTCGTGCGTGCGCGGCGCCAGCCTCGGCCAGTAATCCAGCCCGGCACGCCGACAGGCCTTCTCGGAAATGTCAAAGCCCAGCGGCTTGATCAAGTGCAGCGCACACCCCGTCGCCACCGCCGTGCGGCCGATGTTTCCGGTGTTGTTGGGAATCTCCGGTTCGTGCAGCACGATGTGCAGCAGCGGCCTCGCCGGCAGACACGCTGCATCGCCGCTCCGACCAGCCGCCTTCGGCCCGCTCACATCAGGCTGGTGTTCTCCTGTTCTCGCCATCTGGCAATCATCCCCGCGCCGCCCGGCTGGCGGAGTTCGCCGACCCATGGCCCGCGCCAAGCCTGCCAAGCCGCCGGGAAGCCCATCACCAACCCCTGAACCCACCGATTCGTCACCAGCCATGCCCCCCCGAACCGAGTGATTCACCAACAAAATGCAAAATCACCCTTTCTAGTGGAAAGCCCTGCGGGCGACCCCCAGCTGAGGGGTCCTTTGAACACTCGACCATGGATTGCTGACCCCAATCGCCACACCAATCTCGAAGGGATGCCCGCTTCAGGGGGAGTCCGTCACCGCACCATCGATCAACGCAAGCGACCTCGGGCTTGCGATCACTCAGACCCGCTGATATCTTCAAGAGCGTGCCGGAGCGTCGTTTTTCCGGTACCTACACGGGTTCTACCGCATCACCTGTGCTTGCCGCGGGAACAGAGAACAGGCTCCCCACCACGCCCTCGGCCCGCTTGAGGGCGTGGACAACCGCCCCGGGACGCAGCAGGGTTCCACCCTGTTGCGGAGCAAGCACGGGTTCGCCGCAGATGTGCCTCGGCGAACCAAGGTCGATGGATGCGTTCAGCCAAGCGGGCGAGCGCTTCGCCGGTGGTTCGGCCCCGCACACGCGGGCAAGCCGGAGCATCCGACGAGACCATGTTGGTCGCGAAGCGGTCCGGCAGGCTTGCGTGAACACCGAGCAGCCGACGGACAAGGGCACGAACGCGCGGTGGCAGTAAGGAACGACCCGTGGCCAATTGGAAGACCATCGCCGACGCCGATGCGCTCTGGCAGTCCCTCACCGAAGACGTGCACCTCCCCGTGTGGATCGTCTCGCCCGAAGGCCGAGTCGAGTTCGCCAATCACCACTCCAGCAGCCTGGTCGGCAAGCAGCCGGGCGAATTGCTCGGGCACAGCGTCACCGAGTTGTTCCCCGCCGAAGTCGGCCGTGAACGGGTGGAACTCGTCCGCCGCGTTGCCGACACCGGCCGCCCGCTGATGCTCTATGAACTGGTGCGCGGTCGCTGGACCCGCACCGTGCTCCGCCGCATCAGCGGCGCCGGCGCCACCCCGGCCATGGTGATCATGATCCAGCACCCCGGCACCAAGCGCGAGGCCGCCGCCGAGACCACCGAGCAGCGGTACGACATCATCTACCCCAACTCGCACGACGCCGGCCCCCTGGCCACCCTGAGCCGTCGCGAACTGGAAGTTCTCACGCTCATCGGCGAGGGCCTGACCACCCGCGAAATCGCCGACCGCCTGCACCGCACCGGCAAGACCGTCGAGTGGCACCGTGCCAGCCTTGGCCGCAAGCTGCGCGTCGCCAACCGCGTGGAACTCGCCCAGATCGCCATCGCCGCCGGGCTCTCGTCGGCCAACTGGTCGGAACTGTCCCAGGCCGCCCTGGGTAAGGCCGCTGAGGACAACGACATCGAGCCGCCCGTGAACGGCATCGGCCCGGGCTGATCGCCAGTTGCCCGCACATCACCCTGCACCTCCTGCACGCCTCGGACGGCTTCATCCGGGGCGTGTCTGTTTGGTGCCCGCAGCGTGCCGCCGCGAGAGGAACCGCGCCCGGCCAGGAGATCTGCCCCCCGCTGGGCGATCCGGCCCCCGCTAGGGAATCCGCCGCCCGTGTGGGTCGGTCGCGTCACCCGGCTGGGGCGGGGTCAGCCCGGCGTGCTCCAGCACCATCGCCTGATCGTGCACCTTGGCCGGGTCCGCCCCTGCCTCGTCCACCAGATACCGCTCCCACAGCCGATGGCTCCGCACCACCGCCGCCGCCGCCGCCAGGCCCGCCTCGGTCAACTGCGGAGCCTCGTCCGGCCCGGTGATCTGGCCCCGCTGGCGGGCCTGCCGCATCGCCAGATCGCACAGCCGTGCCGAGCCCACCGTCGCCCGCCAGAACGCCGGTGTGAACCCCGCCCGGCCCTCACGCTGACGGAACAGCGTCGCCAGCAGGTCCTCCCGCGCCGTCTCCACCGCCACCGCCCGCCGCCGCCGCCAGCGGGCCACCGCGCCGTGCTTCGGGCTGACCACCGCCGAGACCAGCAGCAGCCCGCCCGCCATCGCCGCGATCATCCCCGAGGCCGTCAGCGCCCGGTCCAGCCCCACCATTGCCGGGCCCACGCTGGCCAGCACGTACCCCCCCACCGCCGCCAGGGCCGCCATCCCCTGGCCGATCCACAACTGGCTCACCAGCCGGTCCGACCACTGCCGCGCCGCCGCCCCCGGGCACACCAGCATGGCGATCACCAGCACCGAGCCCACGGCCTCGAAGCTCGCCACCGCCGCCGTTGCCACCAGCCCGGCCAGGCCGAAGTTCACCAGCCCGGGCCGCAGCCCCGCCGAGCGGGCGAAGCCGGGGTCAAAGCACGCCGCTACCAGCCGCCGGAAGAAGAGCGCCACCACCGCCAGCAGCAACACATACACCACCGCCAGCGTGATCACCTGCCGTGGGGCCGCCGCCCACACCGCCGGGTCGGCCAGCGCCGCCGCCGAGTGGGCCGCGGGCCAGGTGATCGCTTCCAGGGTGCCGTAGAGCACGCAGTCCGCGTCCAGGTCCACGTTGCGGGCCCCGCGCTCCATCAGCACGATCCCCATCGCGAAGAACGCCGAGAACACGATGCCCATCGCCGCCCCCTGCTCCAGCCGGTCGCCGAACAGCCGCTTGAGCCCTTCGATCACCCCGGCCGCCAGCAGCGCCGCCGCCCCGGCGCCCAGCAGCATCGGCAGCGGTGCCCGCGTGCCCAGCAGCAGGAAGACCAGCACGATGCCCGGCAGCACCGCATGGCTGATGGCGTCGCCCAGCATCGCCGTCCGCCGCAGCGTGAGAAAGTGCCCCACCAGGGCGCACGCCCCGGCGCACAGCGTCGCCGCCGCCACTGCCGGAAGGTCGTACTGCAGCAGCAGGCTGCCGCTCATGGCCGCGCCCCTTGCTCAAGCCGGTGCGGGCTGGGAGGCACCGCGCCGGCGGGCGCATCGGCCGCCACCGAGGCTTCCAGTTCCGCCAGCACCGCCGGCGACAGCCCGTGCTCGATGAAGTCCGCCGGGTCATCCGCGGAGAATGCGTCCCGCCCGCCCCGCAGGATCAGGTACCGCTCAAACAGCCGGTGCAGCCGCGTCAGCCGGGCCGCCTCGGCGAGGCCGTCGGGCGTCAGCAGCACGGCGCCCGGCATCACGTAGCACCGCCCCAGCAATGAGCGCAGCCGCAGCAGCCGCACCGCCAGCGCCAGCCGCCAGGGCGCAAACGGCCGGTGCTGGGCGATCCGCCGCAGCGCCACCGCCCCGCTGCCGCTGCCGATCGCCGTTTGCCTGTCCGCCGTCTGGCCGTCCGCCTCGGTCAGTTCGTAGATCGCCCGCAGCACGTGCTCCTGATCATGCTCCAGGGCCGCCCGCACCCGCCGCACCGCCACCGGCAGCAGCCCCCGCCGCGGCGCCAGCAGCGCCGCACCGGCGAACACCGCCGTCGCCGCCAGCACGATCACCGCCCCCGCCGGCGCCCGCTCCACCAACGCAGAGACCACGCCCCCCGCCAGCCCGCTCAGCCCGCCCAGCACGCCCGCCGCCACCACCGTGGTCGACAGCCGATCCGAAAAGAACCGCGCCGCCGCCGCCGGCGTGATCAGCATCGCCACCACCAGCACCAGCCCCACCGCCTGCAGCCCGATGATCGTCACCAGCCCCACCAGCGCCAGCAGCACCGCGTCCAGCAGCCCGACCGGCCAGCCCTGGGCCGCTGCAAAGCCCCGATCAAAGCAGATCAGCCGGAACTCCTTGAGCAGCAGCCCGGCGACCGCCGTCACCACCACCGCCAGCACGCCGATGGTCGTCGCGTCCGCCGCCGACATCGCCGCCGTCTGCCCGAGGATGAACCGCGACAGCCCCGCCTGCCCGCCCGTCGGCAGCGTCTGCACGTACGACAGCAGCGCCACCCCGGCGCCAAAGAACACCCCCAGCACCGCCGCCATCGCCCCGTCCTCACTCATGCGTGCCGAGCGGGTCAGCCAGTGCGCCGCTGCCAGCCCCAGCCCGCCGGTTACCGCCGCCCCCGCCAGCAGCAAGGGCAGCGACCGCGTCTCCCACCCAAGCGCGCTGGCCAGAATGAACGCCAGGGCAATGCCCGGCAGCGTCGCGTGCGCCAGCGTGTCGCCCATCAGCGTCCGCCGCCGCAGCACCGCCAGCGAACCGATCACCCCCGAGGCGACGCCCAGCAGCGTCACACCCGCCAGCACCACCGCGGTGTTGTAGCCGATGGTCACACCGAGTTGGGCCAGCACGCTCGCCACGCTGCGGAGTCCTCCGTTGGGTGAATCAGGTCCGCGCCAGGGCCGTCGCCGCCTGGTCCAGCAGCGTCAGCCGGCCGCCATAGGTCGCCTGCAGGTTCGCAGGCGTGAACATCTCGCTCACCGCACCCGAAGCGATCACCCGCGTGTTCAGCAGCAGCACATGGTCAAACCGGTCCGGCACGCTTGAAAGGTCGTGATGCACGCAGATCACCGTCGCGCCCGCGTCGCGCAGTTCGCCAAGCACTCTGGCGATCGCCTGCTCAGTCGCCGCGTCCACCCCGGCGAACGGCTCGTCCATCAGGTACAACTCGGCCTCCTGCGCCAGCGCCCGCGCGATGAACACCCGCTGCTGCTGACCGCCCGACAGTTCCCCGATCTGCCGATCCGCGAACGCCGCCATGCCCACCTGCTCCAGCGCCCGCCCGGCCGCAGCCCGCTCGGCCCGCCCCACCCGCCGGAACCACCCCAGCCGCCGATACCGCCCCATCGCCACCACCTCGCCGGCGGTCACCGGAAACTCCCAGTCCACCGTCTCCCGCTGGGGCACGTACGCCACGCGGTCGCGGTGCTCGTCCAGCGTGCCGCCGAAGAACCGCACCGCCGCGCCGCCCGAGGCCTCCGGCAGCAGCCCCAGCACCGCCTTGAGCAGCGTGCTCTTGCCTGCCCCGTTGGGGCCGACGATCGCCACCAGGTTGCCGCGCTTGCCGGCGCCGCTTTGGTTCGGCGACGGCGCCCGATAGTCCACGTTCCACAGCACCGGCTTGCGGTGATACGCCACCGTCAGCCCGCGGACGCTCAGCGGGCACAGCCCATCGCTCGCCGGGGCCGCGGCACTCACTTGCCGCCCCCAGTCGCTGATGCCGCCAGTTTGCCGGCCATGCCCGCCGCCGGCACCTCGGCCCCCAGCGCCCTGGCAATGGTGGTGATGTTGTGATCCATCATGCCGATCCACGTTCCGGTGTACGTCCCCGGCGCCCCCATCGCGTCGGAGAACAGCGTACCGCCGATGGACACCGTATGGCCCCGGGAGGCCGCGCCCGCCACCACCGCCCGCAGCGTGCGGTCCGGCACCGAAGTCTCCACGAACACCGCCGTCACCTTTTCGCTGACCACCCGCTCCACCAGCCGCTCGATGTCGCGCACCCCGGCCTCGCTCTCGGTGCTGATGCCCTGCACCGCCAGCACCCGCAGCCCGAAGGCCCGCCCGAGGTAGCCGAACGCGTCGTGGCTGGTGATCAGCGTCCGCTTCGCCTCCGGCACCTTGCCGAACGCGTCCTTGGCGTAATCCGCCAGCCGCTGAATCTCCCCGCGATACCGCTCGGCCCCTTGCTGCACGCCCGACGCGTGCTCAGGCATGCGCACGGCCAGCGCCTCGGCCATCGCGGTGCTGGCCAGCGCGAACAGTTCCGGGTCCATCCAGTAGTGCGGGTCCGCCTCGCCGGCTGCGCCATCGGGCCGCAGGATGCGATCGGCCGGCAGTTTCAGCCCCACCTCCACCACCAACTTGCCACCACCAGCGCCGCCCGGCTCCTGGCCGAGCCGCTCGAGCACCTCGGTCATCTTGCCCTCAAGGTGCAGCCCGGAAGAGAACACACTGTCGGCCCCGGCCAGCCGGGCCATGTCCGTCCGCGTCAGCTTGTACGTATGCGGATCCACGCCCTCGCCCAGCAGCGACTCCACCCGCACCGCGCCCGCCGGCAACTCAGCGGTGATGTTCCGCAGCGCATCGGCGAGTTGCGCCGTGGTGGCCAGCAGCAGACGCTCGCCTTTGGCCCCGCCCTGACCTCCACCCCCCCCACCACCCCCACCCCCCGCACCACCCGCCGAGCCCTTCTCCGCCGGGGCCCCCGGCCCGCACGCCGCCAGCGCCAACGCCAGCAGCGCCGCCAGCCCAAGCAGCCCGCTCCGCCACGTCGTCTGCGACCAGTTCACAACCATCGACACGTCTCCGGATGCACGCCCCGCTGTCCGCACCCCCCAACACCCACCCATCGGCCAAATGTTAGCCGAGGGTAAGATTTTCAGCCGAGCCCGCCACCCGCTCCCGGCCAGACCCGAACGCCAACCATCCGCAGCCCGCCCGGAGCGTCCGAATCCGCACACCTGCTAGTGTTCTGCACGGAGGTGCGGCACCGGTGATGTCCCCGTTTGACCTCTTCCCATGGATGCCCGACTGGGGCTACGCCCTGGCGGGGTGGCTCCTGCTCGCTGCGTCCCTGCTGCTGCTCTCCGTCTGGTGGTGGGGTGACCGGCCCCGGGGCCGCCGCCGCTGCCGCCGCTGCTGGTACGAACTCGGCCCCCGCCCCGGCGACACCCCCCCCGGCGACACCCCTCCCGGCGACACCCCGCCCGGCGGCCAGTGCCCCGAGTGCGGCACAACGCACCGCAGCGAGGCGCAACTTGCCCGCGTTCGCCGCCGCTGGCACACCGGTGTCGCCAGCATGCTCGCCCTGCTCGTTGGCCTGTTGGCGCTCGCCCAGCCCACCGTCCGCACCACCGGCTGGATGGGCACGCTCCCCGACGCCCTGCTGGTCGCATGGGTCCGCCTCACCGACGACCAGCCGCCCAGTCCAAGCCGCCTGACCCGCGAGTTGCTCCGCCGCTGGCAGAAGGCCCCGGGCGAGGTCTGGCAGGCCCAGTGGCTCGCCGAGCACCTCATCCGGCCGCGAGTGGGCTACCGGCCGGTGTGGCCCCGGAGCGTGCCCTTCGCCCTGGTCACCGACCTGTCCGGGCAAGTCGCCCCGCATACGCGCCTCCTCTACAACCCGCTGAAGATGCCCGACCCCACCCCGGCCCGCGCCCCCAACAGCAACGACCCGCGCAGCATCTTCACCGACTTCGATCAGCCCGACGAGGTGCCCTACGTCGACCCCTCGCGTTCCTACGAGACCTTCTGGATCGAACCCGCCCGGCTGCTGGAGAACCTGTACGACGGCTTCTCGCTGCAGGTCTTCGCGGCACCGAACCGCCAAGGCGGCGAGCGGCCCGTCGCCGACGTCTGGTTCAACGTGCGCCTGGTCGACCGTCTGGACCAGGCCATCCGCCCCGTGCAATCCCCCGTAGCAGACCAAGCCGTCCGCGCCGCCCTTCGCCCGCGCCTTGTCCGCATGATCAGCGGCCGACCAGCCCTCACCATCGACGAGCCGCCCGACCTGTTCACCGAAGGTGATACGCGCTACACCGTCGCTGTCCGCGTCGAGGCCATCCGCGACGGCGTCGCCGTGCTGCGGGGACGCTGGCGGATGATCGACCCGATTCACCCCACCTCCCGCAAGCCGCTCCCCGAGCCGGTCCGCCTGCTGGAGATCCCCGCCGTCGGCACGCAGCACCTGGCCGACTTCGCCGGCCTCACCGCCACCCACCCTGATCTGCCGCGCTGGTCGCTCCGCATCACCGGCGACGGCGAGTACGCCCTGCGCGACTTCCGCGCCCAGGCCTACTGGGCCGGGCAGATCACCGTCCCCGCTGCGAATCTCTTCCCACAGCCCGCCGACTGACCGGCCCTCAGTCCCCCGTCTCCGCCGCCGCTGCGGCCGCTGTCGGCTTGCGCGGGGTCCACAGCATCAGCAGCGCCCCGCACACGCCCACCAGGCCCGCCATCCACTGCCCGAACACCAGTTGCTCGTCGAACAGCAGCAGCGAGCCCATCGCCGTGAAGATCGGCTGCAACTGGATGATGCCGATCGACACGCTCACCCCCAGCCGCGTGATGCTGGCGTAATAGGTCACATGGCTGATGGCGATGCCCACGAACGCCGACAGCACCAGAATGAACCACTGATACCCGGTGAACGTCAGCGCGTGCGCCCCGGCCCGCTCGCCCAGCGTGAACATCACCGCCAGCACGCCGATGGCCGTGAACTGGCAGATCACCCCGAAGGCGATCACCGGCGGATACTGCGACACGTAGTACCGCACCGCCAGCCCATAGCCGGCGAACAGGATCCCCGACGCCAGCGCCACCCCGATGCCCAGCAGCGTCGCCCCCTGCGGGAACCCGCCCGGTTTGAGCGCGATCAGCCCCACCGACCCCAGCACCACCAGCAAGAGCCCCGCCCAGAAACGCGGGCTTCGCAGCGTGCCCCGCTCGCTGGGGAACAGGAAGTACGCCCCCAGCGTCACAAACACCACCTGCACCCGGAACACGAAGCTGAAGAAGCCCGGGTCCAGCAGCTTCGGCCCCCACGCAAAGAAGCTCTGCCCCACGATGTTGAACGCCACCGGCACCGCCGCAGCGGCCAGCAGCGCCCTGGGCAGCCTCCCCCGCTTCCACGCCCAGGCCAGGAACGGCAGCCAGAACACCGCCGAGATGCCATAGCGCCAGCCGTTGGCGGAGAACGGGTCAAGCCCCCAGTCCTTGCTCAGCACGCGCAGGAACAACGGCACCGACGCCCACGACAGCAGCGTGAACACGATCAGCCCGATGCCCTCCAGCCGTCCCGCCGCCGGTGCGCCACTCATGCGGGGCCACCGTATGCCCCCCGGCCCGGACCGCCGCCATCGCCGGCAGGCCGCAAACCGCTGCCGCACCACCGCCCAAGGTCCGACAAAACCGCCCCCCACCCGCTTCCACGCCCGCATCTGGCAAACCGCGCCGCCCGCCCCGGCCCGAGAATCGGCCACAACGCATCACCGCCTTGCACGCCGGCCGATTGCATCGCACGATGTCAGTGTCGTTCGTCACCCGTCACCGGCCGGCACGCTGTGTGGACCGGACGGGTGCTCCGACCGCCGCCCCGACTTACACCCGGGCTCCGGCGGAACGGCGTGGGCTTGCGACACCCGCCGCGGCGAACCCTCCGGTTCCGCCGCGGCCGCCCACCTCTCCGTCGGGTTCCCCTGGGCCGGCCCTCTGCCGCCCGGCCGTGTCCCGACAAGGAGCGCGTATGCATCCCTTCGCACGCACCCTCACCCGCACTTCCCGCAGCCTGGCCTGCGGCGACAGCGAGGTCTTCGAGCGTCCGCCTCCCTGCTGACCGTCCCCCCCTGCCCGATGGCTCCTCCGCTGGGCCTTCCGCCCGCCGACCCCGTGGGTGCGGCCGGCCCGTCGCCGTGTGATGCACCGGCTCGGCAGCGGATCCTCTGGAGCACATCGGGACCGCACGTCGCCCCGGGGCCCTGCAGGCCAGGCGGGCAACGACGTGCGGTCGGCGCGGCACGGCCACCTCGGTTCCGGCGGGCGCTTCGGCGGACCGGAAGGGCGAAGTGTGGACCGGCCGCTCGGACCGGGAGTCCGACCGGCGAACCACGCCGGGGCAGGACGCTCCGGATACGCATGGACGCTCAGGCATTGGTTCATGGAGGACTCTTCAACGTGACGTGAAACACCGGAGGCCGACGGGAGGAGCGACGCGGCAGGGGCCGATGGGTGCGCAGGAACGCGCATCAGGGCGGGCATCGGACATGAGCGCGGCGACAACCAAGCAGCGCCCAGGCGAACCGGAGAACGGTTCGTGGGCCATTTCGGCGCGGCCAGGCACGCAAGCCCGCCGCACCACCCCGACCGTCACCACCAATCTGCCACCTCAACGAACAACCCCCGAGGCGCGTGCCCCGGGGGTTGTGCAGTTTGGCTGAGGATGACGGAACCTGACCGCTTACGGGCAGCCCGCAGCGAAGGCGGCGATAAACGCGTTGAAGTCGTCGCCGGTCAGCAGGCCGTCCGGCTGGGCGGGCGGGCCGCCGATGCCGGTGACGTCCGCCAGCAGGTCGTTGGCGGCGAAGGCGCCGATGAAGGCGTTGAAGTCGTCGCCGGTCAGCAGACCGTCCGGGCCCGAGGGCGGGCCGCCGATGCCGGTGATGTCCGCCACTGAGCAGGCCAGCGAGGCCGGCGGCAGCGGGATGGCCAGCAGAACCTGACCGATCACGTTGCCCGCGTTCACGCACGGCCACTGGGAGTTGCGGACGTTGACCACCGTGTACAAGCGACGGTCAGCGGAGATCGCCGAACGGTTGTCCTGGAAGATGTTGCCCGCGTACACGATGAACGGCACCTCGGGCGTGCCCACGTTGATCGGGTCGCCCTCACGCAGCAGCACCGTCCGGCCGTTGTGCACCAGAACCGAGTCGGTGCTGCCGTCGAGCTTGCTGGTCAGGCCGCCGACCACGTAGTCGCTGCCCCGGCCGGTCACGGTGTAGAAGGTGTTGCCCAGAACGCGGTTGCTCCAGGTCTCGGTCGAGCCGGTGGTGATCGGCTGCCCGGTGGCGGCGACCACCTGGCCGTTGCGGACCACCCAGCCGTCGCCGGCGGTGGCCGGCGGCAGCGGAGCGTTGGTGCCCATCGCGTACCAGTTGCCGTCAGCGCCGACCTCGGCATGACGGAAGTTGCCCGTGGAGTTGATCGTCTGCGTGAACGAGGAACCCGGAATCACCGAGCCCTCCTGCAGCACCACCGTGTTGGGCGTCGAGGCCGTGTTCAGCACCAGGATCTGGTTGCTGGCGGCCGGCACCGGGGCGCTCAGGCTGCCCTCGAGCATCCAGGTGGAGCGGTCGGGCGTGATCGAGAAGCCGCGGGTGGCGAAGGCGCCGTCGGTGTTGGTCTCGTAGCCGTTCCAGGTGGCGGTGGTGCCGCCGGCCTGGCCGGCCGGAGCGAACGCCGCGTTGGCCCGACGCGACACGATGGTCGTGCCGTTCTGCGTCAACACCGCCTGATCGCCGCCGCCGGACTGGGCGTAGAACGACACCGAGCCGTCAGAACCCAGCCCGCCCGTCGCCACCGACATGGTCCCGCCCCACACCGGGTTGGTCCCGCCGAACACCGTCGCCGGCTGGCCCTGCTTGGCGACCACCTCAAAGGTGTAGTTCGCGCCCGGGGCCGTCGGGGCGTTGCCCTTGACCACCACGCGGCGGTTGGTGTCGCCCGCCGGCGTTCGCAGACGGCCGGAGAAGGCGATGTTGCCGTTGTTGTCGATCGCCATGATGCGGTCAAACACCGGGTTGGCCGCCGGGTCCGAGCCGATCGGCAGACCCGCCGCCGAGTCGACGATGGTCGCGTTCTCACGCACCACGCCCCGGTAGCCGCCGGCGTCGCCCACCACGATCACCGTGTTGGTGTTCTCAGACAGCGTGGTGTCGGCCACCAAGGCCCACCGGGTGCCGTCGGGGCTGAAGAACGGCCGCCCGAAAGCGAAGCTGTTCAAAGTGCCGCCGCCGCCGGCGGTGCCGAACTCGGCAGGGAACGTCCCACCGCTGATGCCCGGCACCGTCACCGAGGCCGACAACTGGCCGCTGAAGGTGCTGAACACCGCGGGGATGGCCGCCGCCGTGCTCACCGTGCTGGTCGTCACCGTCGCGGTGTTGTTGGCCGTGGTCAGGTCCAGCGAAGTGGCCGTCGCGACGGCGGTGACGGTGCCGCCGCCGGCCGCGTTCACCTGCGTGTTGAACGTCAGCGTCGCCGCGCCGGCGGAAGGCAGATCACCGACGGTCCAGGTGTACAGGCCGTTGGCCACCGCCACCGTGCCCTGGCTGGCCGGAGAGGTCAGGATCGTCGCGTTCGCCGGCACCTGGCCGGTGACCGTCACGCCCGCCGCCGACGTCGGCCCGTTGTTGGTCGCCGTCACCGCATAGGCCACCGCATCGCCCACCAGCGCGTCACACGCCACCGAGGCCGTCGCCGTGACGCCCACGTCGGCGTTGTTCACCACCGGGGTGCTGGTGCTGGCCACGTTCCCGCCGGGGTTGGTCGTGAACGTGGCGTTGAGCTGCGTCGCCGCCGGCGGCGGGAAGGCCGCGGTGGCCTGCATGACCAGCGTGATCGGCGCCGAGGGCGACGAACCGGCGATCGGCGGCAGCGTCAGCGTGACGTTGTTGCCGCTCTGAACCGCCGCCACCGAACTGGACACCAGCGAGACGCCGGTCGGGAAGGCCGCCGTGATCGTGCCCGCGTTGGCCGCCTGACGGCCGATGTTGGTCACGTTCAGCGTGTAGGTGACCTGCCCGCCCACCTGCTCAACGATCGCCGGGGCCGCCGCCGCGTTGATCAGCAGCGTCGGGTTCTCCGGCGCCTCGGTGTTGAACTGGAAGTCGTCGATCGCCAGGCCGTGGTCGTTGACGGCGTCGTTGTCGTCGTACCAGCGGATGTACAGCACCTCGCCCGGGTTCCACGTCAGGCCGGTCACGATCCGCGACCGGCTGGCGCTGTTGGCCGCATCCGTCCCGACCAGCGCCGCCCCAGTCGCCGTCGCCACCGGGCTCACAAAGTCCAGATCGGGCACCGGCACCCAGTTGCCGTTCGGCGGAGAGTTGTCCGGCGTCGCGGCCATCTGCGCGCTGTCGAACGGCCCCGGGGCCACCTTGTACTCGAACACCAGCCGCTGAAGATTCGTGTTGCCACCGTTGCGCCACTGCCGACCGACGTACGACACCGAGAACAGCGGGAAGCTCTGCCCGCTGGTGTTCACCAGCGCGATGCCGTAGGAATTGTCGCCCCAGGCGTTGGAGCCCAGGCTGCCCAGCGAGCGGTTGGTGTTGCCGTCAGCACCGTACGAGTACAGCGCCCCGCTGATGCTACTGCCCGTACCCGGCGTCACGGTCGCCGTCTCCAGCCACGGCGTGTTGTTGTCGCGCCCGTTCAACTGACCATTACGCGCCGAGCGCCACGCGTACCAACCCGGCAGCGTCACGCCGTTGGTCCACGTCGCAGCCGTGGTGCCGGTGTTCGGCAGGCTGTCGAAGTTCTGTGAGACCGGCGAGCCGGTGTAGTTGATGGGCTGCCCCATCGCCCCCGCCACGCTCATCCCCAGACCCGCCACCGCCAACAGTGCACGCTGCAGTCGCATCCTCTTTCTCCTTGCTGCTTGGTTGATCCTGACAAGACGACACCATCGGCGTGCCGCTCGCCTTGCGGACGAGCGGACCTCGGCAACTTGCCGCGACAGCCGGGCTCACAGCGTATCGCCACGCCCTGCTGTGTGCCAGCCGCGCAACCCCTGTCGCGATACCCCACACCGCCGTTCTCGGTCGCAGATTGCCCCGCTTCACATCCGGCTTGCGCTCCGGGCGGATCATGGCCGGTGGGCGTTCACCCGAGCATGCCGCCCGGGCAACCCCGCCACACCGCCCGATAATGCGCCCGGCGTTCCCACCGTCGATCCGTCACGGGCAGCCCGCCGCGAACGACGCGATGAACGCGTTGAAGTCGTCGCCCGACACCACGCCGTCCGGCTCGGTGCCGGCGCCGCCGATGCCGACGATGTCGGCCAGCGGGTCGCCCGTGGAGAACGCCCCGACGAAAGTCACAAAGTCGTCGCCGGTCAGCAGCCCGTCAGGCTCGGATCCAGGCCCGCCAATGCCCGACACATCAGCCAGGCACGCCGGGGAGGCCAGGTTGGTGAGAATCGCAAAGCGAACCGTGCCCGAGTTCTCCGTCGCGGGCACGACGATGAAGTCGCCGCCCCACAGGGTCAGATCGCCCGGCGTGATCGCCAGGTAATACGTGCCCGCGCTCAGCGATCCGAAGTTGGACTCCATCGTCCAGTTCTGCGCCCCGTCAACGTAACTCCGCGCCGGGATCTGCTGGCTGCCGCCCGGCGAGTCGCCGAAACTCAGCCCGCCCAGCTCCGTCACCACGCCCGGCCACCGCGTGTTGATGGCCACCACCGAGCCGGCCGCGTCGTACAACGCCAGCGACAGGCTGTTCACCGGCGAAAGGTCCGATCCGATGGTGTGGATGTCAATGTACTTGCCGCCGTCCTCGGGCACGGGGCGGCGCACCAGCAGCCGGTACCACTCCACCGTGCCCGTCGGCACCGAGTTGATCGTCCGCGTCAGCGCCCCCTGGCGGCCCTGCTCCACCACGCCCAGGTCCTCATACTGCGTCACCTGCACGCTGATCGTGCCCGCCGCCGTGCGGTTGAGCGCGTCGGTCACCAGATACGGGAACACCAGTCCCCCCACCACCTGTCCGCCCAGGTCCACCTCACGCGTGAAGATCAGGTCGCCGGCCGCCGCATCCGGCGGCACGCCGTTGTCCAGCAGCGGCTCGGTGGTTGACAGCCCGATCGCCGACAGGTCGGCCGTCACCGAACCGATGCCCGCGAACGGGCGATCCGCCGGCGTCACCGCCACCTGCAACCGCACCGGACGGGGCAAGGCCCGGAACAGAACCGGCGGGCTGGCCGTGCCCACCGCACGCGGGCTTGACGAGTTGGTCAGCACCGACAGCCGCACGTTGCCCGCGTTGCCCGACACGCTGCTGACCGAAAACCCCGGCCCGAACGTGCTCAGCGGGCCGCCCACCACCGCGACGTAGTACCGCCCGGGCGGCAGCGTGCCGTCGTCCTGCCCCGCGCCCTCCATGTCCGGCGGACCGTACCGCCGCGTCAGCGTCGGCTGACCGAAGCTCAGCAGGCTCGGCCCGCTGCTCCGACCACCGTCGTCGTTGGTGTACAGCGGCAGACCGTTGGACCCGTACAGCGCGATCCGCGTGTCGTTGACCGGTCCGAGGTTCGAGCCCGCCGTGGTGAGGTCCAGGAACGCCGCCGGACCCACCCCCACCAGCGAGGTGAAGGTGTACCACCTCACCCCGTTGGCCGCCAGCGGGTCCGCCGTCCGCTCCAGCGTCGTCGTCGCCGCCGACAGCGTGCCCAGCTCCGTCGCTGCCGGCACGCCGAACACCCGCAGGCTCAGCGTCCCCGAGGTCGTCGCGTTCAAGGGCGGAGCCTCGGTCACCGTGAAGGGAATCTGCGCCAGGCCCACCGTCTGGCTGGGGGCGATGTTCACCGCCAGGCTGTAGATGTTGTCGCCCGCAGCCAGGTCGCCGCCGACGCCGTCATCCCGCATGATCGCGTTCTGCGCCCCGCCCAGCGCCCGCAGGTCCGCCGTCACCGACGCGATCGGCGGCAGAGATGTCGCCGGCGGAACCAGCCGCAGGTCCACCGTCAGCAGCGTGCTGTCGCCCCGGGCCACCAGATCTGGGAACGCGACGCCGTTGGCGGTGAAGTTCGTCGTTGACTGCACCGTCAGGCGGTACCAGTTCACATGGTACGGCCCGCCCATTACCTGCCGCAGCGAAACCGTGCTGCCCGCCGAGTCGATCAGCCGCAGGTTGGTGTACCACGGCAGCCGCCGGGGCGGGGGCGTGGGCTGCCCGGGCTCCACCGTCGGCTGCAGCGGATCCGTCGGAGGCAGCGTCGAGCTGCCCGGCACCAGCAGATCGGCGAAGTCCGTCCGGCGGGAGAGGTTGTTGTCGTCCCCGGGGGACGCAAGGTTGTACGCCAGCGGATCACGCGCGTACGCGATGTAGTACACGCCGGGGGCGAAGGTCCGCCGCAGCGCAGCCGCCAGGGCCGGATACGGCGTGTTCGCCGGCCAGCCCGCCGGCGTCACCGTCGGATCAGCCGGGTCGAAGCCCGGATGCGGCATGTCAGGCCGCGGATCATCATTGGAAAATCCGGGAATCGGGTTGAGGTTCTCGTCGTACACCGCCAGCGAGGTCAGCAGCGCCTCCTGCCAGCGCGTGTCCGGAATGTTCGGATCGTTCTGCACGCTCAGCGGAATGCCCGCCCGATCGATGCCGATGTAGATCTCGCCGGGGGCCAGTTCCTGCGCCACCGGCAGCGGTGTCACCGCCTCGCTGCTGAGCTTCATCGAGTACAGCGCGTTGGTCGAGCTCGTCCCCTCGATCCGCACGAACAGCTCGTGCGGCCGCCCGAAGCCGTACCACTGCAGCGTCCTCGCCGGCATCGCGAAGCGGTTGAGCACATCCAGAGCCTTCTGCGCCTGCTCGCTCGCGCTGCAGTTGCCCGTCGGCTCGGTCAGGCAGCGAAACTCCGGCGGAAGCCGCAGCAGCACCGTCTGCGCGTCAAACCGCGTCCGCTCCACCACCCCCGCCCACACCGTGCCCAGCGTCCGCTGCAATTGGTCGTCCGTCTCCGGCAGGATCACCACCTCGCCCGAGGGCAGCCGCGACTGCCGCAGGCCGCGGATGGTCATCGACCACGAGAATGGCGGGCCATCCTCGTTGCCCACCAGCCGGTGCCGGTAGATCGTCGGCGTTGTGTTGCCCGCACCCGCCACCCGCAGACGGAACGTGTCCGCCGACGACGGCACCCCGGGGCTGAGGTTCGAACCCAGCGTGAACCCCGTCAGCGCCGGCCCGCCGCTCAGCGGCAACTCCGGCGTCAGCGTCGCATTGCCCTTGGTCTCGTTGGGCTCGATCTCCGCCGTCGACTGCACCGGCTGGGCCGACGCCCACGCCGGCAAACCCGCGATGGCCACAAGCGACACGATCCGGCGCCAGGTGTTGTTCAATGCGTTCCCTCTCACAGTCTTCTCCAGTGTCCGGTGCCGCCCGGCCGTCCGTGCCCGTTCCGCCCACCCCCACCCGGCCGCTCCCACCCCCTCATTTCCCCGCCTGACAAATCTAAGCCCTCCCCGCTTCCCGGCCAGCCATCCGCCCGACTCGCCCTGCCAAGCCAGGCAAGAGCGCACGACGACGCCAAGCCCGAGAACCCGCGCCCGCCCCACCCGCACCAACCAACCCTCCCAGCCCACAATACCCCCCACCCTTCACGCCCGGGCCGCTCTGGCCCCCCGAACCGCCACCGACACCCCGGCCGCCCGCGTCCCGCCCGGCCCGCCTCCAGCCCCCCCGTTCAACCCCCGGCCCGTCTCACGCCTCTCTCTGTTCGCATCCGCCCCCCGGCCGGTTTTGCCGCACAATTCCGCTCAGGCCGTCCCGTGCCCACGCCTGTGCACCGCCCCACCGCCCCACCCCATTCAACTCAGTCCGGCCCCAAATGGCACCAGCCGCCCCGGCTCGTCAAAGCGAACCGGGGCGGCCGTGTCTCACGTGCAACTCAAATGTCGCCGTCACGTCGGCCAAACGGGCCGTCGTTCCGGCCTTACGGGCAGCCGGACGCGAAGGCGTTGATGAAAGCGTTGAAGTCATCGCCGGTCAGCTGGCCGTCGGGCTGGGTGCCCACGCCGCCGATGCCCACGATGTCCGCCAGCAGATCGCCGCCGGCGAAGGCGCCGATGAAGGCGTTGAAGTCGTCGCCGGTCAGCTGGCCGTCGGGCTGGGTGCCCGCGCCGCCGATGCCCACGATGTCGGCGACGTTGCAGCCCACCGGCCCGGTCTGGCCGTCGGTCAGCAGCGTCACCACGATGTTGCCGGTCGCCGTCGCCGTGCTGGTGGCGTTGAAGTCAGCAGCCCCGAAAGTGGTATTGAACGCGCCGGCGGCGATGTAGTAGGTGCCGGCGGTCAGCGGACCATCGATACCGGTGCGGATGGCGCCCGCCGTCGAGCCGGTCGGGCCGGGAATCGCCTCACGCGGGCCGATGTTGCCGAAGCTCAGCTGGCTGAGCAGGCCGGCGGCGCTGTCATCGTCATCGGCCACCAGCGTGCCGTCGACGGTGTACACGCCGATCTCGGTGTCCGCCACCGTCGAGCCGATGGTGTGGATGTCCAGCAAACGCGTCGGATCGATCGCGTCAAAGGTGGTGGTGAACCTCAGCCACTTGATCTCGCCGGCCGCCACCGTCACGGTGCCGGTCAGTTCGCTGCCCGACAGCGTGCCCAGATCCAGCACCGGCACCACGTTCAGGCCGATGGCGCCGGTTGCCTGGCGGCTCTGCGCATCGCGAACGGTGAACGGCAGGCTGTACGCCCCGCCGGCCGTGCCCGAAGGCACCTGATACAGCAGGCTGAACACGTTGTCGCCCGCGGTCACGTCGCCGTTGGTGCCGTCGTCAAACAGCACGGCGGTCGCCGAGCCGCCGACGGCCGACAGATCCGCCCGCACCGTAATGCCCGTGCTCGCCGGCGCCGGGGCCGGAGCCACCGACACCGTCAGCAGCGTACTCAGGCCCGGCAGACGGGTGCCGGGCGTAGCCACGCCCAGGCCGCCGATGCCGGTCTGCTCCGTGACCACCAGACGGGTGAACACCACGTCCAGCGGGCTGACCTTGGTCTGAGGCACCACGATCTCGCCGGCCACGCTCTGCACCGCCATGCTCACGTTCACGTTGGCCGTCGCCGATGCGCCCGCGGTCACCGCCGTCGAGTCCATCGCCAGGCTGTCGCGGTAGCGGTCATCCAGCGGCGCCTGCACGCCCACGGCCAGGCCCGTGCCGTTAACCGTCGTGAAGTCCGTCACGCCGATGTAGTACGTCCCCGGAGCGAAGGTCCGCGTCAGCACGCTGCCGCCACTGGTCGACGGCGCCGGAGCATCGTCGTTGAGGTACTCCGGGATGATGTTGAACGACGAGTCGTACACCGCCAGCGCCGTGTCGATCTGCGTGGCGCCCGTACGGTTCACCGTGCTCAGCGTCACCGGTCCCGTCACCACCGTGCCCGTGATCTCCGCCGGGATCACATCCTCGGCCGTCAGCGTCAGGGTGTACGGGGCCTGAGTGCCCGCCGTGCCCGCCACCGCGACGTACACGAACGGGGTCTCGCTGCCCATGCCGTAGAACTGAACCACGTTGCCCGGAGCGGCGCCGAAGTGGATGAACACGTTGCTGCCCGGAACGATCACGCCCGCGTTCTGATCAAGCCCGCGGAGCGACAGCGAATGGCCCGTCGCCGGGCTGGTCAGCGCCAGGCGGTACTTGGTGATGCCCGACCGCTGGGGCAGGTTGAGGCGGTAGACGTCCACCGAGTCCGTCGCACCCGCGCCCAGCAGCGTGGCGCCGGTCGATACGCCGACGATCGTCTGGCCCGCGATCATTCCGTTGACGGTGCTCGCCGTGTCCTTCGAGTCGTTCGGGGCCGTCGCATCGTCTTCAACCAGCGTCGTGCCCGCCGCCGCCACGTTCACGCCGCCCGTGCCTCTGCCCGTGCGGCCCTGGCCGTCGGTCACCGTCGCCGTCAGCGTGTAGCGGCCCGTCTCCGTGCCCGGGGCGATCGTCACGGCGCGGCTGAAGATGCCGTCGCCGGCGAACAGGTCGCCGTTGGTCCCGTTGTCAAACAGCTGGGCGTTGCTCGCGCCCCCGACGCTGATGCCGCTCAGATCCGCAGTCACCGTCAGGCCCGTGCTCGTCGGGTTGGTACCAGGCGTGGTCGCCACCGTCAGCAGCACGCTCTCGCCGGCCCGGGTCAGCACCCGGTCGGTCCCCACCGCCGCCTGCGGTGGCGTCGGCACCGTCGCCGCCGACACCGTGAACTGGTACCACACCACGTCGAACGGCCCGCTCTTGGCCCCGCCGGCCGTCACCGTCCCGCCGCTGCCGGTGATCTGAATCCCCATATCTGCAAAGGTCGTCGTCGACGAATTCGCCATCACCCCGGGGAAGTCCAGAACACTGCCGGCCGTGTACCTGTCATCCGACGGAGAGGCCTGGTTGTTGGCCGTGTTCCAGTCGGCGATCGCCACGTAGTACGTGCCGGGCGCGAAGTTCCGCGTCAGCACCGAAGAGGCCGACGTGCCGGGCGCCGGCTCGTCGTCGTTGCCGAAGCCCGGAATCGCGTTGAAGTTGGCGTCGTAGATCCACAGGTCCGTGTCGGCCGTGTTGGTGAGGCCCGAACGGATGGTCAGGTCGCCCTCAACGATGGTGCCCGCCACCACGATCGGCGTCACCGGCTGCCGCTCCAGAGTCGCGGTGTACAACGCGGTCGTGGTCGCAGCGCCGCTCACCCGGTAGTAGATGTCCGCCGGAGCCCCGAAGCCGTACCACTGGTTGAAACGGGCCGGGATGCTCGTCGCGATGCTGGCCTGCACCGCCAGGTCGGTCGTCACGTTGGGCACCCCGCCCGTCTGCGACAGGCCGCGGAGCGTGCCCGTCCACGCCGTGGTGCTCGGCGAGAGCTGCATGCGGTAGCGGTAGATGCCCGCCGGAGCCGCGACCGTGGTCACGCGGAAGTAGTCGGCGCTGACCGCACCGGCCGTCACCGTCGACGTGCCGGTGGTCGTGCCGGTGATGCTGTCACCGGGGGACAGCGTGAACGCGTTCGCTCCCGCCTTGGTGTTGTTCGGCTCCACCTCCGGGTTGCTCACCTGGGCCAGGGCGCCCACGGGGGCCGCCATCAACGCCGCGGCCATCAGCAAGGCGGGGGAGACCGCGGGACGGAAGCTCTTCGTCATATTCATCAATTCCCTCTCTGAAACAAGATCCCTCGGATCAATCACGACACGCATCGCCGGGCGGCCCCACGGGCCGTCAGGTGACAACTCAAGATGCCTGTGGGCGACACTCCCGGCGGTCCGTCCGCGCGGATTGCTCGCCCCACGACTGCAGCATGCCCCAGACCCCACGTCCGGGCCGCCGCTCCAGGCAACTTCTTCGCAACCGCTGGCCGTCTGTTCCACCTGAAGCGGCCAGTCTGTCACAAAGACCGAGAATACAGAGGCTTATACAGCCCCGAAGGTCCGCCAACGCCACCCGTTCAATCCCGAGAACCTCATCCGGACGTGACCACCCCATCCCCGTATGCTTGCCCCCCATGGCCATCCTCGTTGACTCGTCCACCCGCGTGATCTGCCAAGGCATCACCGGCGCCTACGGCGCCCAGCACACCAAGGGCTGCCTTCATTACGGCACCCAGCTCGTCGGCGGCGTCACGCCCGGCAAGGGCGGAACCAAAGACCCCAACGGGCTGCCCATCTTCGACACCGTCGATCAGGCCGTCCGCGCCACCGGCGCCACCGCCACCATGATCTTCGTTCCCCCGGTCGGCGCCGGCGACGCCGTTCTGGAAGCCGCCGCCGCCGGCATCAAGCTCATTTGCTGCATCACCGAGGGTGTCCCGGTCCAGGACATGATCAAGGTCCGCGCCGAACTGGACCGCATGAACTCCTTCACCCAGATGGGCGAGTTCCGCCTCTGCAACTGGGACCACGTCGCCCTTGTCGGCCCCAACTGCCCCGGCGTCATCACCCCCGGTCCGAAAACCGGCGAAGGCTCCGGCCCCGACAACGTCTTCACCAACGCCGGCTGCAAGATCGGCATCATGCCCGGATACATCCACACCCACATCTCCCACAGCAAGCTCGGCAAGTCCGTCGGCATCGTCTCCCGCTCCGGAACCCTCACCTACGAGGCCGTCTGGCAGACCTCCAGCCTCGGCCTCGCCCAGAGCACCTGCGTCGGCATCGGCGGTGACCCCATCCGCGGCATGAACCACACCGACGTGCTGCGCATGTTCCAGAATGACCCCGCCACCGACGCCATCCTGGTGATCGGCGAGATCGGCGGTTCTGACGAGGAAGACGCCGCCGCATTCATCCGCAAGCACGTCACCAAGCCGGTCGCCGCCTTCATCGCCGGCCGCACCGCCCCGCCCGGCCGCCGCATGGGCCACGCCGGCGCCATCATCGAGTCCGGCGGCAAGGGCACCGCCCAGAGCAAGATCGACGCGCTGCAGGCCGCCGGGGCCGTCATCGCCGAAAGCCCCGCACAGATGGGCCAGGCCATGCTCAAGGCCATGAAACTGGCCTGAATTCGACCATTCACCACCAACAAGCCCGATAACGAAGGCATCTCCAGCTCCAACCCCCGTCCTAGGGGGTTTGCCTGCTCATCTTTTTTGCGTAAAACACTTGACGGCTGGGAGTTTTTGTTATAGGCTGCTTCACGAGGAAAGCCCGCCCATCCGTGGGTGGCCGGATGCGTCCGCTCAAAGGCCGACAGCGTCCGATCAGAGTTGAAGCCGAAGATGTCCCTGTTGCCGTTGCGCGTGTCATTGCCACACGCGGCAACGCTCAGTTCGCATTTTCACACGCCCGGGGGCCTCAGGCCGCCATGGCGATGCGGCTTCTTCAAGCAACACCATCACAGACCGACCCGGCCGCCCATCGTTGCACGTCGCTGCGAACCGGTGTTTGGGGTCGACAAGCACGGAGGTCATCACATGTCCGCAAACATCCGTTCTGCTCTGCTCGCTCTCGCTCTTGGCTCCACCCTGGCTGTGGCCGGAACTTCGGCAACGGCTCAGGTCCTCGTCTTCGGCGAGGGCCCGCTCAACGGCGGTTCCGTCGGTGCCGTTCGCCTCCGCAACCTGGGCAACGCCGGCAGCGGTGACATCTATCTCGGCGTCCCGAACTTTGGAACCGACCCAACACGCCGCATCGAGACGAATCCGGCCAACATCTGGGAGAACAACCAGTCACACGCGTTCACCTTCGAGTACAACCCCGGCGACGACACGCTGACGGCAAGCCTCACCGCTCCCAGCACGAACGTCACGACCACGCTGATTTACACCAACTTCTTCGCCAACGTCGCCAACTTCCGGGGCACGGTCGACGGTCAGACCGGCCTGGTCAACGGCCCTTGGAACGCCATGCAGATCGGCCTGCAAAACCGCCAGTCCCCCGACCACACCCTTGAATTCCGCGACGTGCTGTTCAATGGGTCCACGCTCGGCACCGGCACCTTCGCCGATGCCTCCGCTGCACCCAACCCGGAAACCGAGTCTCTCTGGCAGGTTCGCAACTACGACTTCCGGCAGGGCTTCACCCTCACCGGCAACGTCTTCCTCGGCGGCCCCACCCCCTGGTCCACATCACAAGAGCAGAACGTCATCAACATCTCCTTCGGCTACGACAGCCGCTCCGTACTCATCCCCCTGCCCCCTGCGGGCATGGCCGGCGCCGCCACGCTGCTCGGCCTCGGCAGCATCCGGGCCTTCCGCCGCCGCCGCTGATCGCAGACGCCACGCCTGCACGCTGAATCGCGTTACTCCAGCGGGGTCGGCCTTCCGGGCCGGCCCCGCTTGTTTTTTGCACACCCGACTCCCGCCGGCACCCCCAGCCACCGCCACACCCCGCAA